>DMQP01000145.1 GCA_003455655.1 Treponema sp.
CGAAAAACAAAAGAGAAAATAAAAAAGAGCAAAAGAAAAAAAATAAAGCCGAAAAGAAGCAAAGAAAATTAGAAAAAAAGCAAGCAAAAAAAACGGCAAAAGTAGAAAAGAAACTGGAAAAAAAGCATCGAAAAGAAATGCGCATCCAGCAAAAAAAAGAACGCAAAGCTCAGAAAAAACAAGAACGCATGAATCAGGTAAAATTTCCCATTGGTGGAAAACTTATTGCAATCATATCTCTTTTGTTCATTATAGCTTTGGGCGGTCTAACATATCTTGTGTCGGTATTTGTGAGTGCAGATGTTCGTAACAGTGCCGAAGAAAATAACCTTACAACTGCAAGCCGAGTTGCAGCAGATACAGAGAACCGCATTGTCAGTACGGTTTCATCAGTAGGATTATTCCTTGACTTACTGCGCACAACAGGTTCAGACGAAAACGAAGTGCGTACCGTTGAAACTCTTTTCTTTGAACGCAATAGTGATGTTATTGCAGTATATCTTCCTGCGACAGAAAGGCTTTATGCAAGTCAAAGTTTTTTACTGTCCCACGAAATAGACGAACAGTTGGTTTCTTCATACTTTGCTCAGGAAGCAGATGTTATTGAAGAAGCTGCAAACGGTTCTTTTGGTCTTGAAAACGCAACTCCTTTTTTCTCTGTTTCTTCTCTTGCTATTTTCTTTCCGCTTACTACAACGGGAACAGATAATGTGGTTGCCATTTTGTATTCTTCAGAAAAAATTGCAGAAAGTTTTTCTTCAAGCAGTATAAACCAAACCTTCTTTGTAAATAACAATGGAGATGTTCTTTTACACAGCGACGCTCAGCTTACTTCTCAAGGGGCAAACGAAGGCGACAATCCTGTGGTTAAGTCTATGCTTGAATCTTCTACGGGAAACACAGCCAATCAGATAAACTTTGTGCAAGACGAAGAAGAATATCTTGGTGCTTATAAACGTCTTACCATAGGTAATGGTGGCATTGTTACTACAGTAAAGGCTTCTATTATTCTTGAAGGAGTGAACAGAACAACGAGGCGAAACCTCTATATAAGCATTGTTATTCTTGCGATTGCAATTTTGTGTGTTTATTTCTTTGCTAAGACTTTGAGTAGTCCTCTAAAAAGATTGTCTCGTGTTGTAAACGAAATAAATCAGGGCAACTTCAATACTGAACTCTTTAGCGAATTGGGTAAGGGTAGCCGTGATGAAGTTGGTGTTTTGGTAAAGAACACTTATCATGAACGAGAAATTTTAAATACCTTTACTAAGCTTACAAATAAGGGTGTTACCAAAGCAATTATTAAAAAAGAAATTGACTTTGACCCCCACTTAAAAGACATTACCATTTTCTTTAGCGACATCCGCGGATTTACTGCAATTAGTGACGGATTTAAAAATCGCTTTGGAGAAAAATCTGCTGCAGAAATTATTGGCTTCCTTAACGATTATATGAGCCGAATGGTTACTTGTATTTCGAGAACAGGTGGTGTTGTCGACAAATTTGAAGGCGATGCTATTATGGCTTGTTGGGGTGTTCTTAGAAACGAAAATCTTGACTGGGAAAAACAAGAAGAATCAGAAGCTCGTGCTTTGGCAAAAAAACATCATGATCAGTATATAAAAGAAGATGCTCTTTCTGGTATTACCTGTTGTATTGCAATGCGCTATTCTCTTATGAAATACAACAAAGATGCACAAGAATTTACTGAAGCGCACAAAGATCAAGTACTTGCCCCCTATAAGCCACATATTCGCATTGGATCAGGTCTTAACTCTGGACGCGCAACCGTAGGCTTTATGGGTTCATTCGAAAAAATGGAATTTACTTCTATTGGTGATGCAGTAAACTTTGCAAGCCGAACAGAAGCTTCTACCAAACCTTGTGGAACAGACATTCTGATGACACAAGAAACATACGACATTCTCAAATACGATTACATCCGCTGTAAAGAAAATAACTTTACAATTAAGAGTGAAAACAAAAAGAATGAAATTGTGGTAGAGCAAATTCCTGTAGAGTTTGAAGTAAAAGGTAAGGGCAAACAGCATTTCTATGGTGTTGTAAATATGCCTGGTTTTGATATTCAGGATTTCTTTGGTCAGGATAATCCCGACTTTAGAATTGATATGGATTGCGCACGGACAGTTGGACCCATTGGCCCCAAAAATCTTTCGGAAGTACGGGCACTCTTGGGTATACCTGAACCTGATTTTTCTACGGTGAACCTAGATGCGAAAGAGAATAAGATTCAAGTCTCTGCTCCTTGACCTATTTGTTTTACTACTTTGTCTCTCTCTTGCAGGTGGAGGAGCCTACCTCTTTTGGAAAGATTTAAACTCTTCTTCTGTGCGTTCAGACAAAGAATGTATTGCAACGCTTTCATATAAATATCGCATTTCTCAACGAAAATATCAGGACCGCGCTGTTTGGGAACGTCTTTCTCAAAATTCACCTCTGTACAACGGAGACATTATACGCACTGCTGAACTTGCATCTGCGGTAATTCACTTTGACGATGGAACAGATTTAAACCTTTCAGAAAACACCATGGTTCAGATTTTTTATGATGAAGAAAATGGTCTTCAAATTACTGTTGACGGTGGTGACATTCAGGTTGACTCTTCTTCTCAGTCTACAGCTGTTTCTGTTCGCTTAGACGATGGCTCGGTGGTAAATGTAGGTGCCGGTTCTTCTCTTGCCGCAAAAGCTGATGCTTCAGGTTCTCGTAATGTAGAAGTTAAAAGCGGTATTGCAAGTCTTATGACTGAAGACGGACAGACAACATCTCTTTTAAACGGTGAATCGGTAAGCATAGAAAATGGTGGAGAAGTTGTGCGTAATCCCATAACGGTAACTTCTATTCCCCGAGATATGTGTCTTCTAAACATTGAAGGACAAAAGCGCCCTGTTACACTTGTGTGGAACGCTTCAAGTGATGCTGGTGCCGAAAATGGTGTTATTGTTCAAACATCGCTTTCAAAAGATTTTGCAGAAATTCTTACAGAGCAGACCGTAACCGATGCTTCAAGCTGTACACTTACAACTCCAGAAAGTGGTCTTTTGTATTGGCGTGTCTTTACTTCACAGGCTGAAGACAAAGCTTCTGAAGGTAAAATTACGGTGCAAAAGGTAAGTGCCCTTAATGCAACTTCTCCTGCTGATTCAGGTGAAATACGATATCGTTCAGCTAGTCCTCGTGTTATGTTCAGGTGGGAAGGAAATTCTTTTGCAGAGTATTACCGAGTAACTGTTTCTTCTGCTCCAGATTTAAGCGCTGCTCCTTTAACCTTTGACGCAACAGATACTTTTGTAAGTGTCGATTCATTAACCGATGGCACTTGGTACTGGCAGGTAAGTCCCTATTATCCCAATGGAATTGCTTTTGCTGGTGAAAGCCCCATTTATTCATTCAGCATTACAAAAAATGTTGTGATTGCTTCCCCATCTCTTACTATTCCCGCAGATAAAGCAACTATTTCTTACCGTGATACCATAAGCACAACCTTTATGTGGAAGTCTGAACTTCGCGATGCATCGTATCAGCTGTTGATTGCTCGTGACAGTTCTTTTGCAAATCTTGTGTATGATGAAACAACAAGTGCGCTTCGTCTTCAAAAAGATTTTACTCCTTCGGAATTACCTGATGGAACATATTGGTGGAAAGTAATTCGTTCTTCTTCTAACAGCGATGATTTGACGCCTGAATCAGAAGCTCGACAGTTTACGATTGCACAATATGTTCCCCAACAAAATAAATTAACATATCCTGCAGATGGTGCCCGCTTAGAACAAGATAAAATGTCTGCAGTAAAGTTTTCGTGGAAGTTAGGAGACGACTACAAAAACGTAAAAGCTCAGTCTGTTATTCAAATTTCACGCTCAGAAAATTTTAACACACTTGTAATGGAACGCAGTACCGATTCTCTTACGCTTGATGGTTTGCAACTTGAAGAGGGAACTTATTGGTGGCGTTTAGGTGCTCGACTTGCTTCTGGTTCTGTTGAAGGTTTTACTGTTGCAAATCGTTTTACTGTTTTGGGTCAGCTTTTACCTCCTATGGTAACTACTCCTGCTTCTGGCGGAGAAATGTTGTATACCGGTTCAACTCCACTTGAGTTTAAATGGACAGAAGTGAAGGGTGCAGATTATTATAATGTTCGTGTCTACGATGTCGATGACAACTTAGTAGCACAAAATGCTTCAGTAAAAGAAAACACTGCTCAGTTTGCACTTCCCACAGGAAAATATGTGCTTAAAGTTCAGTCGGTTATTGCAGCAACAGAAGCTGATGCAGCTCGTCAGAGTGATTTTACAAATCGTTCTTTTACTGTTCGGCAACCTGATGCAATTACACTTGTTTCTCCTGCAGCAAGAGGGCGCATAGAAGGACTTACTGCTATTCGTCAGCCAACAGTCTTTACGTGGGCACCTGGAAAAGATTCAGCTTCATCCTATCAGTTTGTTCTTTCGCGACAAAATGCAGACGGTTCTCTTCGTGTGGTGGAACAAAAAACGGTAACGGGTACAAGCCTTTCTATTTCTCGCATTACTCCAGGAACTTACAGTTGGCGCGTTAATGCAACTGCTTCTGGCGGCTATGCAATAGATTCAGCTCCTTCACAACTTACGGTAACTGCAATACCGCCTCTACCGAAGCCTCAACTTTCAAGTCCTGTTCATAATACCGTTTTAGGGGCTACATACTTTAAGAACAATCGAAGCATTAGCTTTAGCTGGAAAGCAGTAGCAGGGGCAACTTCCTATACTTTCGTGCTGTACAAAGTAAATGCTAACGGAACTCGTGTTGCTGTTCAAACAAACCGAAGACTTAATGCAACTTCAGTACAAGTTACCGATTTAACTAAACTTGATGTGGGAACCTTTGTTTGGGAAGTTACCGCTTATGCACACGCAAGTGACGGTTATGAAGAGCGTAGAAGTGAAAGCTCTTCTGCAACATTGAAAATAGATTTTACCGCACCGCAACAGGTTGAAACGGTTGATCCGGGGAGGTTGTATGGTGAATAAAAAGAGCCTCCTTCTTTTGCTGCTAACTTTCTGTTTTGCTTTTTCTTTTGCTCAAGAAACAGAAGAAGAGAGTGAAGAAACTAAGTTTGAACAGCGCATTGAATGGAAAGCAGATGCTGCCGCTTTGGAATACAAAGTTGAAGTTCAAGCTGAATCTGGTGGAGAAATTTCAACCTACTCAACAGATCAAACGTATATCGATTTGTCTCTTACCGTTGGCATGTGGAAGTATCGTGTTCATGCAATAGACTTTTTGGGACGCGAAGCTGCCGTTAGCCAGTGGCGTTCTTTTGCAGTCTTTAAGGCAAGTGTTCCTGAAGTTGATGTAATTCAAACTTCTGTAACCTATTATGCATCTGATACAGTGGTTAAACTACCAGTTGTTATCTTCAACATAAACGGTCAGTCTACGGTTGTTCTTGAAAATACAACAACTCAAAAAACGTATCCGGTTACGGTAACGCTAAACGAAGGTTCTGGTGGTAAAGAATCAAGTATATCTGAAGTGTTTAGGTCTTCTGCGGTAAGTGTTACCACTGTTCCTCAGGGTATTTACCGTCTTTTAATAACGAATCAGTCGGGACTTTCTGCACAGTCAGAATCAATAACGATTATAAAAGATCGTGGTTCAAATGCTGAACAAGACGCTCTTGAAGAGTTGGTTCGCATGCAGGCAGAAGAAGAAGCTCGTAAGCATCTTTCTGAAGGGGAAGAAATTGACACGAGTGAAGAGGCTATGATTCAAAAAGAAGCAGAGATAGATGCTCTCAAAAAACAGCTTGCAGACCGCACGACCGGTCCTACTCGTAAACAGCTAGTCTTAACCTTAGGTGGTGCCCTTTCTCCTTATGACGGTTCTTTTGCAAATCTTACAGGTTTGGAAATAGCACCTGAGATGGGAATTCATTTTACTATTCTTCCATTCATCAACAAAAAGAATACCATTCGCTTTGGTTTTGAATTGTATGCTGATGAAGTACTGTATCCTGTTTTTAACAGTTATATTGAATCCTTTTTGAGTGCTTCTTTAGCGGGAGCAAAACTTGTTTTCCAACAGCGTATATTTAACGATGCCTTTAGTTATTCTGTTAAAGCTGGTGTTTCTGCATCTGTTGTTTTTGCAGAAGTTAAATATACCAATGACTTTACTGGTAGGGAAGAGGTGCAACTTTTAGTTCGAGGATATCCTGCTTTAAGTGCGGGTCTTTCCCTTGACTGGAAGCCTACTTCAAAACTACTTCTTTCTGTTGGTGCCGATGCAACCTATATTCTTTCGGTAACAATGCCTACGCTTGCAATTATTCCTTACCTTGGTGTGGGTGTGCACTGGTAGTGACACTATCAGCTCTTAAAAAATCTTGCAGTGTTATTGCCTCTTAGTGTATAATAGTAGATTGGAGTATTATGGGCAAAATAGCCTTGTGTGAAGAAAAGAAAAACCGAGCGCTTCTCTTAAAAAAACGCAAGAACTTTGTTGCGTTAGTTCTGTGCGTACTTTTACTTTGTTTGCTATCAGCGTGCGAAGAAGTTACTAACCTTATGGAAGATGCTCCCTTTAGAGAAAACTTGTACGATTCTTATACCTCTTCATACGAATTCTATAATGATGATCCTCAGTTTAATTCCGCAGCAGAGCCTGTCTATATTTCTTATCGCATAGGTTCTGTTCAGAATTTTTCTGATAAAGCTTTACATTCTCTTATTGCGCAAGTTGCAAGTGCTGATCATCCTTTTATAGGTTGGGAGTATTTGTACAATCCCCGAGATGGAAATAGTACTGTTCCTTCAAATTTTTCATTTAACGATTTTAATTATATTTCCAGTGCCCTTATTTCACCACAACCAGCTGCCTTGCTTGCAGTAACAGGTTCATATTATACCGTAAAGCATTACAAACAAGATCCAGATCTTTCAGGATATTCTCTTGCAGATACAGACCGTCTTTCGGGTGCTACAGACAGACCTTCTCGTGCTCGAGAAAAATCCTATGTTGGTTTTGAAGCAGATCCTTCTTGGACACAACTAACGGTTACTTCAGATGGTTCTACAACAGTCGAAATTTATTATGACCGCAAAATGTATCTGCTTACCATGGATGCAAACGGTGGAGACAATGCAGGCGTAACAGAAAATTCTATAGGCATGCGTTACCAATCTCCAACGGCAATTCCTACTAATACCTTTAGCCGTGACGGTTACACTTTTGACGGATGGGCGCGAAGTGCAAGTGGTGGAAGAGTGTTTGTAGATGGTGACAACTATCTGATTGGAAATAAAAATGAAACTATCTACGCTGTGTGGAAAGCTAACGAAATTACCGCTTCTGTAGAAATGGAAAAATTTGGTGCAGATTATGAACTAGAAGTTGAAGTTACTACGACCGCAGGGGCTGTAATAATTAAGTGGGAAACTCGTGACAGTGAAAGTTTTGACATAGATGCATCTATTCCCACAACAGCATATACTCGTTCAACTGCAGACGGATACACAACGCTTACTATTGCAACTGCAGATTTAGTTCCAGGAACCTACGACATTTATGTTGAAGCAGCCAATGCAGGACAATTGCCCTGTTCACGCGATCTTAAAGTTCGCATACCATAGGAGGAGGGCAGAATGAAACGATACTTTCTTTTAGTTCTTAGCCTTGTAAGCCTCCTCTTTACTGCTTGTGAAAATTCCCTTATTCTTTCCCATGACGACAGTGCATATCTTCACATAACAACGGACGCAGGGTATTCATCAGATTCTAGAACGCTATTTCCTACAGTTCCTTCGCTTTCAAGTTTTACAGACTTTACGCTCTCTGGTACTCTTTCTCCCGGGGGAAGCGCACAAACCCTTGCAACAGCATCTTCATTGAGTGCGCTTGAATCAAAGCAAATTAAAGTTAACACGGGTGTGTGGGACTTTACACTGACTGCTGTTTCTTCTGGTGTTACCTATACCGCAGACATTAGCGCTTTTACTGTTGTTGCAGGTACTAATAATCTTTCCTTTACTCTTGAACCAGACAACAGTCTTTTAGGACAGTTTTCACTTACCCTTTCTTTCCCTGCAACAGATGTTACTAAAGTTGAGGCATCTCTTGAAGACCGAACTTCGGGAAATGTTGTACTTGCTGCTGAAGAACTTACGGTTAGCAGTGGAAAAATTGTTTATGCAAAAAATTCTCTTACTCCAGGAACCTATCGGATTGTAATTGATTTTTACGGTGGTGCTGACAGTTCTCTTTACTTAAACACTTACCGCGAATTAGTTCACATTGCTCCTGGACTTACCAGTAGTGCAAACAGAAGCATAACTTCACTCAATGATGTGTATACAATTAGCTATCACTTTAACGGCGGAGAAATTGCTTCTGGTACTGCGGCTGAAGCATACACAAGGCGTCTTTCTACTGATATAGATCTTCCTGTTGCAAAGTATGAAGGAAAGTACTTCTGCGGATGGTATACTAACTCTGCTTGTACTGGTAGTGCACTTTCTCAAATTACAGTGGGAATGACAGGAGACTATAATCTGTATGCAAAATGGCTTGAACCAGTTGTCTATGTTAACGGAACAAGCGGAGACAACACAAACGGTGGCTTTTCAGCAGATGATGCTGTTGAAACACTTAACGAAGCTTTTGTTCGCATAAAAGAAACGCAAGATAATGCACAAACACTTTACGCTGACACAGACCTAAGAGACTGGACTGTAAAAATAAGTAATCGAGTAACCGGTTGTTCAGTCATGAATGATACTGATGTTCCTGTAAACTCTTTGACTATTGAAGGTACGACTGGTTCTTCTACAGACATGCTTGATGCTGACGGTGAAGCCTATGCAGTTTTAGATGTAGATAGCAGTGTAAGTCTTACTATTAAAAAAGTGCAAATAAGAGGTGGAACAAATTTAGATGGTGGTGGACTAAGCATACATGGTTCAACAAATGTAACAATTGATAGCTGTCTTATTACACAAAATACTGCAACCCGTTATGGCGGTGGCATTTATAAAGAGGGTACTGGCTGGCTTGCACTTTCAGATACACAAATAAGCCAAAACAAAGCAGAAAAACCACTTTCTTCTACCGATCCAGCTTGTGGTGGTGGTCTTTATATTATGTCGGCAAGTTCTGTCGTTTTAAGTGGTTTGACGGGTTATCCTGTTCATATTGAAAATAATGAAGCAACAGATGACGGTGGCGGTATTGTTTCTCATGTAGGTCTTGTTTTCAGATATGGTTGTATTGAATTTAATACTGCAGGAGCCAATGCCGGTGGAATGCAACTTATTGGAGCCTCTGCTACACTGTATGAGAATGTTTCTGTTGAAGGCAACGAGGCAGGAGCTGATGGTGGCGGTCTGTATCTGTCTGGTTCATCTGCAACTCTTACCTTGAGTGGAGCGACTGTTGCCTCAAATAAAGCTACAGAAAATGGTGGCGGTGTTTTTGTTTCAAGTGGCAGTTTTTTGAGTTTGACCGAAGATGCTGTTATAGGAAATGATGCAGTAAGTGCTTCAGCAACAGCTGTAAATACAAACCATTCTAACTCTGCAAAAAAAGGCGGTGGTGTTTACAACGAAGGCACTCTTCTTGGTGGTTCAGATGCTGCTCCTCTTGATGCCGGTGGTATTTTCTATAACTATGCTACAGAAGCTGGTGGTGGTATTTATTCTACAGGCGCAGTTGCTTTTGTTGGTGGGCATGTTTCCTACAATGCAACAGGTTCAAGTGGTTCTGGTGGCGGTCTGAATGTAACCTTAGGTTCTGGTAATATAAACTGTAAATCGACAACCTTTAAACAGAATTCTGCAGGTTTAGACGGTGGTGGTCTTTTTGTTCAAGGGCGAGAAGCTTTCCTTACGGGATGTTCTCTTACCGATAATGCTGCTTCTCAGAACGGTGGAGGCCTTTATGCAAGCAATGCTGCTATTACGGTAGCTCGAGCAGACACGCGCATAGAAAAAAATACAGCTACTTCTCAGGGTGGTGGTCTTTACATTGGAAATGAGGGAAGCCTTTCTATGACAGAGGGCCTTGTTTCAAATAACGAAGCTGCAAGTGGTGGTGGCTTGTGTATTAGTTCTGGAGCAATGACACCTCTTTCTACTATCTCAGGAACGACTTTCCAGGAAAATAAAGTAAGCTCTGCTGGTGGAGCCATTGCAGTAATGACAAATGCAAGTGGTTTACCTTGTGCGCTTTCGTATGATGATGTCAATATAATAAAAAATGAATCAAATTCTCAAGGTGGTGGTCTTTACATAGATCAAGCTTGTTCTGTTACTATGATTTCAGGTAACCTCTCTCAAAACACTGCAAAAGGTACACAATTTGCTGGTGGCGGTGTTTACAATATGAACGGAACCTTCGACTTTGAGGGAGGAACGATTGTATCTAACAAAGCAACAGCAGGTTCTGGTGGCGGTATTTGTAACTATACTTCTTCAGGCTACAGCGCAAATGGTCATAGTGCTTTAGTAACGGTTTCTGCAGGAACAATTAATTCAAATACAGCTGCAAAAGACGGTGGCGGTATATACAACGGAGCATCCAGTACCTTTACCATGACAGGCGGTCTTATTGGTTTAACCGATATGTCTGGTGCAAATACAGCAAGTTTACGCGGACAGGGTGTTTTCAATGACGGCTTTATGAACATGGAGGGTTCTGCTCACATTACGGCAAACAACGATGTCTACCTTAGCGAATATGTAACAGACACTCTGCATCCTGCAAACAGACTTATAAATGTAACCGGAACTTTAACAGAAACGGTTGCTGCAACTATTACTCCTGCTGTTTATAGAGAAAGTCTTTTAAATGCTACTCCAGTTGTAACTGGCACATCTGCTATGTTGCAAGTGACAAAATTTGCGGTAACACCAGATGCTGGCGGAAACGCTTGGTATGTCTTCTGGGCGGGAACTCGTGGCTGTATAATGAAAGTTGGAATGACTGGAGAAATTCGCTACATAAGTGAAAGTGGCGTTGACTCTACTGGCCGCGGACTTGTCGAAGCACTTCCTTATAAGACTTTGGAATATGCGGTTAATTCATTTACTAATAAAAACGCGGTAGACTCTGAAGGAAACCCCACAAACATTGTATATGTTCTTTCAGATTACACGCTTACTAGCAGCATGTATAACGAAACAACTACAACTGATGTAGCCTTCAATATGATAGGACGAAAGACAGATGCTAGTCCTGTTGTACTTACTTGTAACATAGGTATGTCTGGTTCTGCATTCAATGTAAAGGGTCAAAACATTACCATGACAAACTTTGCCTTTGAACAGAATTCATCTGTTACAAATTCATACGCTGCTGTTTGTGTTGAAGGTGGAAACCTTACTATGAACGACTGTACTATGACAGGCTTAAAAGCAAACGGTGTTGCTGCAATCCATGTTGGAAAGAGTGCAAGTGGTTCAAATGGTACAGTAACACTTTCTAATGTAACTATTCGCAATAATGTTTCAGTCGCCGGTGTTGGTGGATGGCGTGGTGGCGCGATCAATGTTAAAGATGGTATTCTTGTTATAGCAGGAAAGACGATTGTTAAAGATAATACAAATGATTTAGGACATCCTGCAAATGTTTGGATTGGATTCACTGATGGACCCGATATAACTGTATTTAATCCTCTTGTTATAAAAACTGATTTGACTGGCTCTCAATTTGGTATATCTTGTGGTATTAGTCCGCTTACTTCAAACAAAGCTATAACGCAAGATTATGTGGCAAGTGGAAACAGCACTAACATGGATGACATACAAAGCATCTTTACTAGTGACGGCGGAAACGGCATTGCTTATAGTGATGGTGAAGTTTGTCTTACTGCAGGTTACTAATTTGACCCTGCTGACACTTACGACTATGATGCATTAGTAGAGCGTACTACAGACGGTTGTGCAGGACTGGTACTTCAATTTAAGAACTCAAGTGGAGTGGTTACGCTTGCAGATTCACTAACATACACGGTAAAGGCAGAAGACGGAACAACGATTATTTCTGGAACAGACACGAATAATTCGGCAGTAAGTCTTGACCTTCCTCCTTTGCAGAACATGGTAGTTTCTGTGTCTGGCGTTAAAGATGGCATAACCGCTCTCTTCTCTCAGACTGTTTCTGTAGCCGCAACAGATGTGTGGGTAAGCCCCAGCGGAAGTGACACCATTTCTATTTCAGCAGGCCTCGGAACCTTAGCTTATCCGGTTGCATCAATAAATCATGCGCTTACATTTATAAACAACGCTAGCGTAGATGCAACAATTCATGTAAGTGGACAAGTTTCAGGCAATGCACTTATAGATTCTGTTAATGCTGCAACACTTACCATTACGGGAACAAGTGCTTCTTCTGACAAACTGTATGGTAACAACGCCGGTGCAACACTTACGGTAGATACAGGGGTTCCTGTTACGGTTAAAAACCTTACTATTACAGGTGGTCGTAAAGTTTCTTCTTTGACAGGAAGTGCTGCACAAACAGATCCAGCCGGTTATGGTGGCGGTTTGTTTATTTTAGCGGGATCAGATGTAACATTAGCTTCTGGCTGTATAGTTACAGGCAATACGGCAAGCCTTGGTGGCGGCCTTTATAACAGCGGTACTTTGCTTATAGATGGTGCTACTATTAAAGATAATACTGCAAATAAGGGTGGCGGTATATATGCTGGTGGCACTGCTATTTTGTCTGGCGGAACCATAGAAGATAATACAGCAACCTATGGTAGCGGAATGTATGTTAGCGTAGATTCTGAAGTTGCCATGACAAATACTGCTTGTCTTGAATCTAGTAACGATGCCTACATTGAAACAGATGGATCTATTTTAGTTAATGCTTCTCTTGATGCATCAACGGTAACGGCTGCAACAATTACTCCACAAAGCTATGCAGTAGGAACGACAGTCTTGTCTGGCTCTGCAGTTGGAACACAATACACTAAGTTTATTGTTACTCCTCAGCTTGTAAGTGGTTCTCCTGTTTCTTGGGCAATTGACGGTATGGGAAAGTTGGTAAAACCTGATGCAGGCGGACTTTCTGTGGTAGATGATGATGTAACACTTACCATTTCTTCAACTACAGTAAGTGCAAGCGCAAGTACCAAACTTCGCTTTACCGTAATTCTAGATGAAGGTTCGGCTACAGAAACAGATTTGACAACAACAATTCCTGCAGCAGATTGGACTATTAAAGTCTTTAGCGGTGCTTCAGAAATAACATCTATGTCTTACTTTACAACAACGCTTTCTTCTACAGAACGTTCACTGACAGTTTCTTCTGGCATACCAGCGGGGACAATCTTTACTGTCTATGTAAGTGCAACATATAATGGTCGCTCTTATGGCGGATCATACACAATAACCGTTACCTAAAGGAAATCGGAGGAACACATGAAACAGCCTACAAAACAATTTTTTTATGCTGTTTGTTTGTTGTGTTTTTGCTTCTTTGTTTTTTCTTGCAACAATTATTTACAGACCCCACAAGCAGAAGAGCCTGATCGCATTTATACCATAACGGGAAGTCTTACTTCTCAACTTGAAGGTGCTGTTCCCAGCGAAATAGTGGAAGAGATCAGTCAGGAAAGAACGGCAATGCCTGTTATGTCTCTTTCTTCATCTCTGTATTATTCAGTGAGTGCAACAAAAGGTTCAAACACTATAGACGGAACGGTCGATGCTACAACATTAAAATATAGCATAGGACTGGGCGTTGGAACATGGACTGTAAGGGTTATCGCCTATAAAAATGCAGCAAAGACACAAGCTGTGCTTAAAGGGTCTACAACGCTCACTGTATCTTCCAGCGGTTCTTCAGGGACAACTGCCATTGCGCTTAACGGTATTACCGATGACACTTCTGCAACGGGAGCTTTTATCCTTTCTGTTTCTTTTGCAACTACGGTTAAAAAAATATCGATTGCCCTGCATAAGAGCGATGGTACTCATACGACAAATAATTATGATGTTACCAGTACTTCAAGCAATTT
>DMQP01000217.1:0-1184 GCA_003455655.1 Treponema sp.
ATGAAAAAGATTTTAATTGCTATTTTAGGTGTAGTTACTATTGCATGTGTTGTGTTTGGTTCACTCTGGCATTTTGGTGCTTTTGGTAACAAACATTCAACATGGAATTTAAGTTGGCCATTTTTTGAAAAGAGCCTTGCTGGTGACTTTTCAAACTCTCAACTTTTACCACAGAACATAACAGAACTGTATGTTGATGCTTCGATTGCAAATGTTACTGTTCAGGTAGGAAGTGCTAACAGTGTAGAGATGAAGTGGTCACATGATGTTCTTGAACCAATTGTAAGTGTAGACGGTTCTGTTGTTCGCATTACACAAACAGATAAGCATGTGCACTTAGCAGGTAGAACTGAATGTAAAATCATCATCAGTATTGCACCACAACTTTCTCTTGTGAACATTTTTACTGATGTGGGTAACATTTCAATGACAAATGTTGGAGCTCTTGAGTGTACTGCTTCTTGTGATGTAGGAAACATAAATCTTACTGGCGGAAATTCAGGAAATCTTCTTGTAACTTCTGATACAGGAAACGTTCGCTTGGAAGGCGTAACATTTAATACTTGTTCTGCAAAATCTGATGTAGGTAATGTTCGTGTTGAACTTCCTTCAAGTGTTAATGCCGCAGATTATTCTCTTTCTCTTAAAACAGATGTGGGAAACATTCACGCCTTTGGTCAGTCTTACAAGCATTCATTTACTCGCTCTTCAGCAGGAAATAAATTCATTAATGCTGAAAGTGATGTGGGAAATATTCGTGTAGAATAAACAGGTCAGTAAAAAGCGGTATGCAGAAAAGCTTAGTCTTCGAAGCTACCGCTTTCCATTTCATCGCTTATCAGTTTCCAACTTTCAAAACGAATAGGACTTATTTTTCCTTCTTCAACAGCCTTTTGAATTGCACAACCCCGCTCACCTTTGTGCGAGCAGCTCATACCAAATTCACATTTACCTAAGAAGGGTTTGAAATCTCTAAAATAAAGAGCAAGATTTTCTGCTGAAATGTCGTGCAGTAAAAATCTTCTTACACCTGGAGTATCAATAATGTCTGCGGTAGAACCTTGCACACCACCTGTAAGCGATTCGTTTAAGTTTATGTGCATGAGAGAACCTTTTGTTGTGGTATGAGTTCCGCGACCGTATTTTTGAGAGAGACTTCCTGTTTTAAGAACAACGGTGTTATC
>DMQP01000217.1:1349-2720 GCA_003455655.1 Treponema sp.
CGCAGAACACGGTAGCCAATGCGTTCCCATTCAGCAAGTCTTTCTTGAAATGCTTCGTCTTGAGAGGCAGCGACATCATATTTGTTACACACAATAACTGGCGTAATGTTTTGATATTCAGCTTGTGCAAGTGCACGATCAACAAAGCGTGGTCTAAAGGGAGGATTATCTGGAGTTGTTACAATTAACAGATAGTCAAGGTTTGAAGCAAGTAACTGCGGTTGTCTTTTTTTTATGTTCCATCTTACAAATTCATTTTTGCGGGGAACAATGTTAACAATTTGTGCTTTTTCGTCTTCTATGCTTTCGTCGTCAAGTACAACAATATCACCTGGTGCAAGCGGATTATAATAGCCTTCACTTGCCTTGAGAATTTTTCCTTTTATGGAACAGGAACGAACGATATCATCATCACATTCGACTTCAAAAACGTTTTTGCTTCCGTTGAGTATAAGTCCTTGCATTACATATAGTGTGAATGATATTAGTCTTATTGTCAAGTCAGAAATAAGATGTGTTGACACAAAAGACTAAAATCAGTATAGTATCAACATATTCTGCGGGGATGGTGGAATTGGTAGACACGCCAGCTTGAGGTGCTGGTGGCGAAAGCTGTGCCTGTTCAAGTCAGGTTCTCCGCAACTTAAGGACTGTCGTTATGACAGTCTTTTTTTTTCAATCTGTTTGGGGAATGGAACTGGTATCCGCGCTCAGCTTCTGGTAGGAGGTGCTGGTGCTATTCAAATCAGGTTCTCCGCAACAAGGACTGTTCAAAACGAGCGGTCCTTTTTTTTTGGAATCTGTCGTAATTTGTTTTTCAATCTGTTTTGGAAATGGAATTGGTATCCTCGCTCAGCTTCTGGGGGAGGTGCTGGTGCTATTCAAGTCAGGTTCTCCGTGTTTTGTAATTTGTTTTTCAATCTGTTTGGGAAATGGAACTGGTATCCGCGCTCAGCTTCTGGTAGGAGGTGCTGGTGCTGTTCAAGTCAGGTTCTCCGCAATAAGGACTGTCCAATAAGTTCAAAAAGTGTCATTTTCGGGCTAGACCCGAAAATCCATTTAATTTGGAATCAGTGCTTACCTTCTATTCTTTTTCTGCCGAAAGTGTAAGAAGGACTATAGCATGAAAAAACACACTGTCTTATTGGCTCTTTTTTTACTGAGCGCTTTTTTCTCAACTGTCTCTTGCTTTGCTGCAGCAAAAACTGCATCTGCCATAAAAAAAGAGGCGCTTCAAAAAGATACGGTTCAATCTGCCATTCTTTACATAAAAAGCATGACCGACTCTACCGCTACTGCTGCCGACAAACGCTCACTTTTATATTTTTTGGGTAAACTCGAAGAATCAATGGGTTTATATTCAGATGCCAG
>DMQP01000003.1 GCA_003455655.1 Treponema sp.
AACGCTGAACAGGGACTATTTTTGGAAATAATTTTCCCACGGATTTCACGGATAGCACAGAAAAATCGAAATAATCAGTGTAATCCGTGAAATCAGTGGGAGATAAAAAAGGAGTGTCATTATCGGGCAACCTTCTGTCATTCCCGCGCTCGACGCGGGAATCCCCCAGCTATAACTGTTTTGACAATTTCGCAAATCTTTTAAATAAATTCCCAAAAAAATCTGATTTTGTGGTATAATACCCCCGATGGTCATAGAGCAGATACAAAGATATTGCAAAGAACGGAGAATAGGATGGTCGATTCATGCTGCTGAAATGATGATGAAAAGGCATATTTCACGGCTAGATGTTTTTAACTGTCTGCAAAACGGAGAAATTATAGAAGATTATCCGAATTCATTCCCACATCCGAGTTGCCTTGTTTTTGGAAAGTCTGTAGGTGGCAAAATAATGCATACTGTAGTAGGATTGAAAGAAGATTTGCTGATGATAATAACTGCATATTATCCTGACACAGTAAAATTTGAAGATGACTTACGCACAAGGAGGTGCCCAAAAAATTAAATCCGTTTAATTTTTTTGTGCAGCAGATTTTGCTTTCGCAAAACTGCGATTCATGCCATTCTTGGCATGTCGCTACCGCGAAGGTTTTGGAGGATGAAATGAAAACTTGTTTTTTCTGCAAAAATGACACTGTTATTCACACATATACAACCTATATGGTTGATTTGAAAGACTGCATAATCATTGTAAAAAATGTGCCTTGTGAAGAATGTTCAGAGTGTGGTGAAAAGTTTTTTTCTGATGAAGTAATGGAAAAACTTGAAGCAATTGTAAATAAAGTTCGCGGCTTTGCAAGCGAGGTATTTGTCACAGATTATTCTAAACAGGCTGCATAGTGTCATTCCCGTACGCCCATGTCATTATCGGGCCTGACCCGATAATCCACCTGCTATGACTGTTGTCCTTCCTAACTTGTTTCAGTATCGCAAGTATGATATGCTTTGCCCTATGAAGACCTGGCAAGTAACAAAGAACACAGTTAAGCTTCTGGGAAGAACACTCGACGACAAAGGCACCCGTTGGCTTATTCTTTCTGCAAGTGGAATTGAATTTCGTGCAAAAGCAAAAGAGCTTTCTTTTACGCTCACTGGCGACTGCACTTCACAAAACCCAAGAGGACAAGACGGAAGCCTAAACATGAATCTTGCTCGCTATGCAATTTATGTTGACGGCAAGCTAACCATAACTGGCTCTATGGATTATGAAGAAAAAACAGTAAGTGTTTTTAGCAAAAGTGAAGAACAAACGGTTACTGTGAGACTTCTTAAACTTTCAGAAGGAACTCAGTCCTACATGGGCATAAAGAGCATTAACACAAATGACGAAGCAACTCTTAACCCCACATCAGAAAAAAATCTCAAAATAGAATTTATTGGCGACAGCATTACTTGTGGCTACGGAGTAGAAGGCAAATCTGCAGAAGAGCCCTTTACCACTCAAACAGAAAACGCAACAAAGGCCTATGCTTACTTAACTGCACAAAACCTTAATGCAGATTATAGTTTAGTTAGCTTTAGTGGCTTCGGTCTTGTTTCTGGTTGGACAAATGACGGCAACCTCAACCCCATACAACTTGCTGGACCTCATTACAAAAACTTTTGCTTTAGTTGGAACAGCGACCTGTTTAAAAACTACGAATGGGATTTTTCTCAATTCCAACCAAACTTTGTTGTTATTAACTATGGAACAAATGATGACAGCTACACAAGAGATGACCTTCAAAAACAAAATGAATATGTTTCATGCTATGTTGATTTTATAAAACAAGTTCGTTCTGTAAATCCTCATGCACATATTGTTCTTGCTTTGGGAATTATGACTGGAGGAAATCGTCTTCTTCCTTTTATGGAACAAGCAGCACAAAAGTATTCTTCTCTTACTGGCGACAAAAACATAAGCACTTATCGTTTTACTTCTCAAACAGAAGCAGAAGGCTTTGGTGCAGATTTTCATCCTTCTGAAGCAACACAAAAGCGTTGTGCTCAAGACTTTACACAATACATGAGGAGTTTAATATGACAGACATTCCCGTAGAACAGTTAATTACCACCGCTCAAAACATGATGAATTTTTCTTACGCACCCTACTCTCACTTTACGGTAGGCGCTGCTCTTCTTGCTACAGACGGAAGCATTTACACTGGATGCAACATAGAAAACGCTGCATACGGTCCTTCAAACTGTGCAGAGCGAACTGCCATTTTTAAAGCAGTAAGTGAAGGCAAGAAAAGTTTTAAAGCAATTGCAATTATTGGTGGACCAGAAAAAAAACCGCAAGACTATTGTTCGCCTTGCGGTGTGTGTCGTCAAGTAATGGCAGAATTTTGCACAAGTGATTTTACGGTCATTATGGCAAAGAGTCCCACTGACTACAAAATTAAAACATTAGGACAACTCTTACCCGACAGTTTTATTTTTAGTCAAGCGTAAGCCAAGGCCAAAAAGAAGGATCTTCTTGACCAATTCTCCAAAAGGCAATTTTTCTTACACTCATAGACTGATACATGCGACAACGATTTACTAGAGAAATAGTGTCTTCAAAATAACCAGTTACTTTTGTTGTTGTTGTAAATGTAAAATAGGGAATACCATCTTCTCGCTGAATTGTATGAGCATTGTTTTCGTTCATAATTCTGTTTACACCGCTAAAGTACCAAGCAGACGCTAATGAAGGAGAAGCCCATGTGCGTCCATAGAAAGGTAAGCCCATAACTAATTTTTTCTGGGGAATTACACTCGATGCGTATTCAGCAACTTTGCGACACCACTCCATACTTGCAATGGGTCCGGGTTGACTTCCAGACCAGTGTTCATCGTATGCCATAATAATAACACGATCTGCTAACTGAACAATTTTATTGTAATTAAAAATATCATCGCTTATGTCTCTGACACGCGCAGGAACCGCAACCGAAAACCATTTTTCATTACCAATTGCAGTTCTTACATCACCTAAAAACGAACGAAAGTTTGCAGAATCTCTTGCGGGAATAGTTTCAAAATCAATCTGAATTCCGTCATAACGTTTTGCTGCTTTTGCAATTTCTGAAATCAACTTTTTACGCACACCGTACTGAGGGTCTATGCAAAAATGTGTTAGCGAACGACCTTCGCAAGTAATAACTAAATGAATGCGTCCTTTGTATTTTTTTTTCAGTGCACTTGGATCAGGAATAGAAGCAAATTCTCCGTAAGAATTTATATCTGCGCTAAAAAGACATAAATCGGTAATGGGCATAGAAGAATCGAATTCACTTTCGCGACCAGACATTACATAGCCCCACACTTCATGAAAAGCAACAGGCTCTCCATCAGGAAGTTCACGAATGTATGCGGTGTTTGAAGTAGAAGTAGAAGACTTTGCGGCTTCAGGCATTGCAGGAACATTTGCAGTTACCGAACCATCTGCTTGCGGAACTACTGCTTGTTCAATATCTGCAGCCCGAACATCTTTAGAACCTGCTGCATAGGCAAAAGCTGCAATCAACAAAAAAGCAACAGAACTTGCAATTGAAACAATAAGCTTTTTTTTCATTACCATCTCCACTCTTTTACTTACGGCATGTGAATGATATCACGAGGCTTACTTCCATTTGCTGGTCCAACTATACCGCGTTCTTCCATTTCTTCTACCAAACGAGCTGCTCGGTTGTATCCAATTTTTAACTTGCGTTGAATATAACTTGCGCTTGCTTTTCCCGCCTGAACAACAATATCAAGTGCTTTTTCGTAAAGTGGGTCTTCTCCTCCTTCAGAGAAAAGAGACATTTGTTCTCCAGACTCATCTTCATCATCATCAACAAAAATTTCGTCATCAATATATTCTGGTTCGCCCCACTCTTTAACAGCAGCAACAACATCTTCAACTTCTTGGTCAGTAACAAATGCACCCTGTATACGCATGGGGAAGGGATCTGTTGCACTAGCATACAACATGTCACCTTTACCCAAAAGTTTTTCTGCACCAACTTGATCTATAATAATGCGACTGTCTGTTTTACTTGCAACCATAAATGCAATACGACTTGGAATGTTTGCTTTTATTAAACCAGTAATTACATCAATAGATGGACGCTGAGTTGCAAGCACTAAATGAATTCCAACTGCACGACTCATTGCAGCAAGACGAGCAAGCACGCTTTCCAACTGTTTACCTGTTGTTGCCATTAAATCTGCAAATTCATCAATAACAATAACTAAGTAAGGTAATTTTTCTGTAGCAATTTTTCTTTCTTCAACACGCTTGTTGTAACTGCTTATATCACGAACTCCCAAACCATCAAGCAAAGCGTAACGTCTTTCCATTTCGCACAAAGCATATTGTAACGACTGCATTGCACGTTTGGGTTCAGTAATAACAGGAGTAAGTAAGTGAGGAATATCATTGTACAATTTAAGTTCAACAATTTTGGGATCAATCAAAATCATCTTCACTTCGTTAGGATTACGTTTGTACAAAATACTTAAAATCATGTTGTTAATACAAACAGATTTACCTGCACCTGTTGAACCAGCAATCAAAAGGTGTGGTGTCTTAACTAAATCCATTACCTGAATACGACCTTCAATGTCTTTTCCCAAAACAACAGGCACACCCATCTTTTTCCATTCAGGAATGTTTTGTTCTATACATTCACGGAAGGAAACAATTGCACGCTTTGCGTTAGGAACTTCAATACCTACTGCTCGCTTTCCTGGAATAGGCGCAACAATACGCACCGAACTTGCAGCAAGACGAAGCGCAATGTTATCTTGCAAGGCAACAATTCTGCTTAACTTAACACCAGAAGCAGGAAGCATTTCAAACATCGTAACAACAGGACCTTTTACAATGTCTGTAATTTCTGCTTCAATTTTGAATTCACTCAGAGTTTCTTTTAAGTTTTGAGCAGCTTGTTTTGTTTCTTCATCAATTATCCAATAAGGATTATCTTCGTATGCAGTCAACAAGTCTGTAGAAATTTTGTAAGGACCGCGACGAGGTTTTTTAGGAACATCGGGACGAATTACAACTTCCTCTTTTTTCTCTGTGTCCTTTTTTTCTTCTACGCTTTCTGTTTCAACTTGTTGTTTTGCATCTGCATCCATTTTTTCGAACACAGAATCCAGTGCGGAAAACATGGAGTTTTTGGGCTCTTCCTCAACTCCTGAACCCTTATTAAAAGGGAGCTTTTCTTTTTCCTCTTCCTCTGGTGGCTCTTCAAAAGGAATATCAAAAGAAGACTCTTGTTCTTTTTCTTCCAAAGCTTCTCGGTTAGCTTCTTCGAAATCAGCAATGATGTCATCTTCATCATCTTCTTGCATTTCAAAAGAATCCCAATCGCCTTCATCATCAACAACAGTACGATTGTACGAAGGAGCAGCAACTTTCTGGAAAGAAACTTCTTTTTGCACTACCGGTTCTTCTTTTACAACTTCTTCTTCAACCGCAGGTTCTTCTTCGACAACTTCTTCTTCGACTGCCGGCTCTTCTTCTACAACTTCTTCTTCAACTGCTGACTCTTCTTCGGTAACTTCTTCTTCAACCGCTGGTTCTTCTTCGGTAACTTCTTCTTCGACAGTCGGTTCTTCTTCTACAACTTCTTCTTCAACCGTAGGTTCTTCTTCGGTAACTTCTTCTTCAACTGCTGGCTCTTCTTCTACAACTTCTTCTTCAACCGCAGGCTCTTCTTCGGTAACTTCTTCTTCAACCGCAGGTTCTTCTTCTACAACTGCTTCATTATGTTCGGGTTCAACCTGAATCATGTTTTCGTTTAAGGCTTGTGCTTGTTCAGCTTGCCAACTTATTGTTTCATCGCTTGAAGAATAATTTTTTTCTTCATTATTTACTGCATCAAGTATGCGATTATTTTCGT
>DMQP01000047.1 GCA_003455655.1 Treponema sp.
AGAGAAGCGCTGATTCTTTCAAGTACCTTCTTGCGGTCAAGAGGTTTAACAATGTAGTTCTTTGCACCAGCAAGGAGAGACTTTTTAACCAGTTCTTCTTTACCCAGAGCACTTACCATAACAACACGTGCATTTTTGTCGAATGCAATAATCTGCTCAAGAGCAGTAATTCCATCCATACGTGGCATGGTAATATCCATTGTTACCAGATCGATATTGGGACATAATTCCTTGTACTTGTCAACGCCGTCCTTTCCATCTTCAGCTGTCGCAACAACTTCGTAACCATCACTGGTAAGGATCTGAGTCAGCTGCTTTGCAACGAACATAGAATCATCAACGATAAGCACGCGGAACTTTGAACCATCGAGTTTAACTCCCTCTGGCGGCCGATCATTTACTGTAGGAAAATCCTGTTTCGTCTTCATTCATAACTCCTTATTATGTACGCTCGCGAATTGCGACGTTGACTTCAATTTTTCCGTATTCCGACAAAAGCGGAACAATGAGTGCTTCGACATTTTCGTCTGTTCCACCCAAAGCTGCAATTTCCATATTTTCACCAACAAAAAGTGCTGGCGGAGTCAAGTCGAACTTGAATCCAAGCTCGTGCAGTTTAGTAACTGCCTGAGCAGTAATGAGGTTAGCAAGCTCAGAGATGGTTGCTTTTGCAAGGTCATCAAATTCGGGCAGTTTTTCGCCGTTCATCTGTGACGCAATGTTCAATGCAGTTTCAAAAGTCATGTCAAACAAAACACGACCTTCAACATCACCTGCAAGACCTACAAGTGCAGCAACACCCATAACTGGCATTGCAGTTGACTTAAGGTACAAGTCACCTCGCTTTACCTCAGCCCCTCCAAGAACTTCTTTCAGAACTCTGTATGAAGTTTCGACAAATGGGTTAATGTACTCGACTCTCATGCAAATATCCCCCTAATAGGTAATTGTTTATTTTTTTGTATATACAGCTACCGAGCCAGAATTCTGTTTCTTCCAACCAACAGCAGTAATATCCTCGTTGTCGCCAACAATTGCAATACCATTACCTTTAACTTTTTCTTCAAAGTCAGTAAGCAATGTTCTCTGAGAATCTTCCGGTAAGAAGGAAACCAGATCGCGACAGAAGACAATGTCTATATCTGGCAACGTGTTGGTATGCACGCAGTCATGATATTCAAACATTATCATGTCTTTAATTTCTTTAGAGAAAGTATACTCCCCTGTGACGGTTTTTGTCAAATAGGGCTGATACCAGTCTGTAGAAACTTCTTCGGGAACACTGAGCAACGGAGCGTTTGAAACACTCAGCAAATCAATGTCGTGAGCATAAATGCGCACGTTAGAGTTAGGATACCGTTTTTTAAGCAGACATGCAAGAGAGTAAGATTCGTATCCTTTTCCACAACCAGCGTTCCAAACTACAATCGTTTTTGCAGGATTGTCTGGTAAAGCGGCGGCAATTTCATTCGCAAAAGATTCAGACCACCATGTTGAGTTAAAACGTGAATAGAAAGGAGCAAGGAAAGCGTCTGCATCAGCTTCGTTTTGCAACTGAGTATTTTCTTTACCGCGTTCCTGAATCCACTGTTCATAGCGCTGTTTAACCCAAGGCTCTGTTATGCCGTTAACGGTAAACTTTTTAAGAGTCTTAAGTGAATCAACAATAAAGGTGTAGTCTATATCTGCTTGGGGAGCAGCATTTTCTTCTGGAGCCTGTTCACTTTCTTGAGCAGAGTCTCCTTCTACCTGTGCTGCTTGTTGCATTGCCTGTTGAGCTGCCTGGTAGTGCTGCATCTGAGCTGACTGCTGAGCATACTGAGCTTCTTCTTCTGCAGTACGGCGACCAAAGATGCGGTCTATGTCAAGCAAAACAAAGAGGCGGTTATCTGCTTCAACAACACCATAAATGTATTTGATGTTAATGTCACCAAACAAAGGATGGGGTGGCTGAATGGTTGAACTCTGAATACCAATAACACGATCAATTACATCAACAACCACACCAAAAGTCTGGTCACCAACAGTAACAATGAGCATGTTTTCAAGTGCATTATCGGGTTTAGGCTGTACCGGAACATTAAAGAAGAGGCGCAAGTCTATAACAGGAATAATGTCACCACGAAGGTTATGAACACCGCGAACAAAAGGCATTGTGTTGGGCACATAGGTAAAGTGTCCAGCCTTTGCAATTTCCTTTACTTTGAGAATGTCGATTGCGTAATCTTTTCCGGCAAGAGAGAACGTGACCATGCGGAAGTCAACATTGGCCATCATTGCTTTCTGACGGTCAAGCTCTTCCTGTGTCAGCTGCTCGTTATTGTCGTCGTTTCCTGCTACCTGAGCCATTTTGGCTAACTGGGCAACAGCTGCATTAAATGAACTCTGAGCTGCCATTAGTTACTCCTACTTGCAAACATAGCTGCTTCTTCACGGTTTTGCTGAGCCGACAGTTCCTGGCGTACACCCAGTTCAAGCAGCTGGCTTACGTCTATAATGAGCGAAACAGAACCATCACCAAGAATAGATGCACCGGCAATACCCGGAGAAGTGGTAAACTGATCGCGCAAAGGCTTAATAACAACATCTTCTTCGCCAATAAGCTCGTCTACCATTACGCCGATTTTCTTTTCCTGAGAACCAACGATAACAATAAAGCTCCATTCATCATCTTTTGTGTTACGGATGTTGAACAAGCGGTTAAGGCGCAGAATTGAAATAACTTCATTACGAACGTTAAGAACTTCGTAGTTGTCGATTGTGTTGATAGTATCTTTTTTGATACGCTGACTTTCGATAACGTTTGCAATAGGAATAGAGTAAACTTCTTTTCCAACGCGAACCAAAAGACCCTGAATAATTGCAAGGGTAAGTGGCAGACGAATGCTGAACTTTGTGCCCTTGTGCAGAGTACTGGTAATGTTGATAGTTCCCTTGAGTTTTTCAACCATTGTCTTAACAACATCAAGACCAACACCACGACCAGATACATTTGAGATTTTATCAGCGGTAGAGAAGCCCGGCTGGAAAATCATATTATATGCTTCTTGATCAGACAGAATCTTTGAAGGATGAATAAGTCCTTTTTTGATTGCCTTTTCACGGATTTTATTAACATCAATACCAGCACCGTCATCAACAATGTCAATGACAATCATGTTGCCTTCGTTAGATGCTTTAAGCAAGAGCGTACCGGTTTCTTCTTTTCCCATGGACTTGCGTACTTCGGGAGGTTCAATACCGTGGTCAACAGAGTTACGAACACAGTGCATGATAGGATCAAGCAAGTCTTCAACAACTGACTTATCAAGTTCTGTATCTTCACCTTCAAGCACCAAATTAACTTTGCGTCCTAAGTCACGGCTTAAATCGCGTACAACACGGGGGAAGCGGTTAAAGATTTGTCCGATGGGAACCATGCGGATCTTCATAACGCCTTCCTGGAGTTCACTTGCAATACGACCCAGATTCTGTGTTGTTGAACGGTTTTTACTTGCTGCCGATTTGTATTCACTTTCGAAAGAATCAAACCAGTTAAAGAGGTCTGAGTATTCTTCCTGAACTTTCTGGCGTAATGTCTTAGCATTAGCACCAGTCTGCATTTCTTCAAAATACTTGGGAAGAGTGTCAAAGAGTTTGCGAACACGCTCTTTGTAAGAGTTGTTCATGTCGCGCAGTTTAACCTGTAAATCTGCCATCTGAAGACCTGACTGGTTGAATGCAGCCTTTGTAATAACGGTTTCAGAAACAAGGTTAAGCAGGTTATCGATACGGCGTGAATCAACACGGAGAATTGAACCGCCCTGATTTGCATTATGAGTTGTGTTAGTAGCAGGAGCAGCGGGCTTTTTAGTCTGAGTTGCCTGAGCAATAGGTGCAGCTGGAGCTTCTTCCTCTTCTTTTGGTTCAGGGGCAGGAGCTTCTGCAACAGGTGCACTTACTTTTTCTGCAACAGGTTCTGCTTTAACTGGAGCGGCTGCTTTCTGTTCAAAAGGACGTGCATCGGTAATGAGCGTTACATCACTCAAGAAAGCGGTATCTTCAAGTTCTGCGGCAGAACAAGTTGTTGCAATGTAATAAACTACTTGGAAATGGAACTCGTCTTCATACAGTTCATCAAAATCGGGAACTGTTTTAAGCACAGAGCCACAGTTTTTAAGAGCTGCAAATACTTGAATACCACCAACACTATTCATGGGGTTAGATTCATCGAAGGTGACATTTACAGACCACAATTTTGCTCCGTCAGGACAAGCTGACTTCATTTCTTCGATATCGTCATCGCTAAGGGTTGGTAATGGAGGAACCTCAGCATTTGCTTCTGCAACAGGCTGTGGAGCGGGTGCAGGTGCAGGTGCCGGTTTTGCGGCAGCAGCAGTTTTTGCTCCTTTTTTCTTAGAGTCTTTTGCAGGCAGATAACTCTTTATTTGTTCGATAGTTGGAGTAACATCTTCCTGATAAACAGAACCGTTACTACGGGCATCGAGCATAGCTTTAATAATGTCAATTGAGGTAAGGAGCACATCGACAATGGGCTCAGAAACAGCAACTGAACCACCGCGTAAAGCGTCAAGCAAATCCTCGACACTATGACAGAAGGTCGCAAGTTCTGTCATTTCTACAGTGGCAGAGCCGCCTTTAAGCGTATGTGCGGCACGGAATATCTCATCTATTGCGTCATGATTCGACGGATCGTTTTCAATGACAAGGATATTACTTTCGAGATTTTCTACTTGCTGTTCAGCTTCTGCAAAAAAGTCACGCAGTAATTCTTCATTGTTCGCATCAAGATAATCACTCATAATATACTATTTTAATCGGTTACAAATATAAGTCAAGGGAAAAACACCTTTTTTTTGCATTTTTTTTCAATTTATTATTAGAAGAAATATGCCGAAATTTGAAGGGTAAACGCATGTTTTCCTGGAGGATATTGTGAAAAAAAGCCTTTTTGCAGCCCTAGCCTGCCTTTTATGCCTTTCGAGCGCCCAAGCCCTTGATTTTAGCGGTTATGCAGGAATTTTAGGAGATTACAACGGTTCAGTCGGAAATACAGGATACGACAATAACCTGACACTACAGGGATTTTTAGCAGCTCAGATTGATTTTAACGGAAAATTCATCTTTAGAGGTGAATTCAACATAGAAACAGCGGATTTATTCGACAGCGAAAACAATCCGTTAAAGCCAACCACAAAAAACACCATTTTTCAGGTGGGAGAATTTTCTGTTACCTGGCACCTGTCTTC
>DMQP01000111.1 GCA_003455655.1 Treponema sp.
GTGTTTTATTCGATGGAATTGATGTGCGTTCTCTTGACCTTACCTACTTACGACAAAACATAGGCATTGTAAGCCAAGAAACATATTTATTTAACGGAACAATCAGAGACAATCTCTTGTATGCAAAACCAGATGCAAGTGAACAAGAAATTGTAGAGGCTTGTAAAAAAGCAAATATATGGGACTTTGTGCAAAACCAAACAGAAGGATTAGATACACTTGTTGGAAACCGAGGACTAAAACTTTCGGGCGGAGAAAAACAACGCATTTCCATTGCACGAGTTCTTTTAAAAGATCCAGCACTGCTCATCTTTGACGAAGCAACCAGCGCCCTTGACTCCATATCGGAAGCAAAAATTCAAGAAGCTATTGAACCACTTATAGAATCACGCACAAGCATTTTGATTGCCCATCGCCTTTCTACAATTCTTGCAGCAGATGAAATCTTAGTTATAAAAGACGGAATTATTGCAGAACGAGGACAGCACAATCAATTAGTTAAAGCTGGTGGCATGTACACAGAACTGTATGAAACTCAGTTTAAGAAGGCTATGGGGAAATAGAGTACACCTGAGGACAGTGGTAAATTGGGTGTTCAAAAGAACCAAATCTGTACCCGTAGGTGCGTTCCAGGGCATCTGTACCCATTTGCTCTGGAACTGTACCCGAAAAACAAGGCTGAAGTGTTGGTAGAAGTATGATTCTGTCGGCAAAACGGGCTGCAGTGTTGAGGTCATGAATTGACACTAAAACCGCTTTTCCTTCTTTGTGGGCTAGACTTACTAAGAGCGACATAAGTTCTTCTTGGTAGGAAAAATCTAAACCTGCAAGGGGTTCATCAAGTAAAAGAATTGAAGGCTCCTGGGCAAGACAGCGAGCAATGCGTACTTTTTGTGCCTCTCCACCTGACAGACTGAATATACTGCGCTTTGCAAGTGCTTCAATCTGTACCCTTTTAAGTATGGAATCTGTCACCATAAAATCTTGTTTAGAGTAAGCAGAATCTATTTTTGTATGACAAAATCTTCCCATAAGAACAGTGTCTCGCACGGTATAATTCCAAGCATGTTCTTCGTGTTGTAAAAGGTATGCCCGCTTAGTTGCAAGCTTTTTTTGGGGTACAGATTGAATGTCTGTACCCATAATTTGAACTTGACCCTTTACTTTAAGCGTTGAAACTTGTATTCCCGCCAGAGCTGTTAACAAAGTAGACTTTCCGGAACCGTTGGGACCGCATAAACAGACAACTTCGCCTGCATTTACTGTTAAACTGCAATTTGTTACAACTGGAATTTTATTCCACCAGGCACAGACATTTTTTGCACTAAGAAGAGGGTTATTGTCCATTGCGTAAGCCTCTCTGTGAAAAAATAAGTGAAATAAAGAAAGGTGCCCCTAAAAGCGTTAGAATAGTTCCTACTGGTATTTCTGAGGGGGCAATAACTAAGCGCGCAAGAGTATCGCTTACTAAAAGCAGAATTCCGCCCGTAAGCATAGAAAGCGGTATAAGCATACGTGCTTTTGCTCCTAAAATTCGGCGAATAATGTGCGGTGCAATAAGACCTACAAAGCCTATGGTTCCTCCTGCACAAACCGCTGCAGAACAGGCAAAGGCTCCTGCTATCATAACTAAAAGGCGCAGTTTTCTTACTTCAACGCCAAGAGATAAGGCTGTTTCTTCACCTGAACTAAGCAAATCAAGCTGGCGTCCGCACCACAGCAAAAGAATAACCGAAAGCGTTGCCGGTACAGCAATAAAAAATACTTCTGTCCATCCGCGACCACTAAAGCTTCCTAACATCCAAATATACATGACATGTAACTGTTCTCGCCGTGCAGACAAAATTATGGCTATAAAAGCAGAATACAATGAACCTAAAGCCGCCCCGCACAAAAGTAAGGCAGTTGTTGCAGAAGGTCCTGTTCGACGACCAGAAAGAAGTGTTACTAAAAAACCTGCACCAAGTGCACCTAAAAAAGCACCTGTGTTTATGGGACTAAGCACATGGGCAAGCACAACTTCTCCGCCAATCCATCCGCCTAAAACGGCTCCTAAAGACGCACCGCCAGAAATGCCCAGTATGCCAGGTTCAGCAAGTGGGTTTCGAAAAAACAGTTGAAAAGCAGCTCCACTTCCTGCAAGCAAAATACCTGCCGCCAATGCAAGAATAGTTCGGGGAAGACGAATTTGCAATAAAATAATTTTAGAAAAAGTTTGTTCTGAAGAAAGCAATTCTGCAATGCTCAACTTTTGTGCTCCGAAGAGAAGCGAAAAAACAAGTGCTCCCCCTAACAGCAGAAAAAGCAAAGCTATTGCAGAAATGACACGTTTTTTGTTCATCAATATAAAATTAGAAAGTTACGCCAGGGTGCAAAATTTGGGCAATGTTTTTAATTGCTTCAATTACACGAGGACCTGGACGAGAATATACATCGCTGTCAATAAAGTAAACATTTCCATCTTTAACAGCTTGAATGTCTGCCCATCCGCGACGAGAAGAAATGCTCTTTTTGGTTTCACCATTCATGTTGGGAATGATAATAAACTGTGGATTCTGTGCAATAACAGATTCTTCGCTAATCATAGGATAGTCACCATCAACAGAAGCAAATATATTTGTTCCGCCTGCTGCCTGAATAATTCCATTGATAAAAGATTTATTTCCAACAGTCATGTAAGGGTTGCCCCACACTTCGTAGTAAACAGTTGGTTTTGCTTCTTTAGCAACTGCTTTTTTTATTGCAGATAGTTCTTTTTGCATAGAAGAAGCAAGTGACTCTGCCTGTGCTGCGTGTCCTGTTATTTTTCCTATTGTGCGAATTTCTGCAATAACGGCTTCAACGCTGTCTGCTTTTGAAAGATAGAGTGTAATACCTGCTGCTTCAAGTGGTTGCTTCAAGAAGTCATGCATTCCGCTTGTTCCGTACACAAAATCGGGCTGATATGCAAGAATTGTTTCTACACTAACTGTCTTTCCGTCAAAACCACCAACACTAGGTTTTTTGCTTAGTTCTGCGGGAAAGTCACAGAAGTCTGTTCTTGCAACAATTTGATCGTATGCACCAACTGCACACAAAATTTCACTATTAGCTGGAGCAAGGGAAACAATACGGTTTGCACTTTTTGCAGTAGACGCATCTTTTGAACCCATAGCCCATGCTGAACCCATTGCACAAAAGAGTGTAAGGGCGACAAAAATTTTCTTTACCGTTTTCATATATTCCTCCATATTGAATGCTTATTGATGAACACCCCATTCTGCGTAGTAGGCATCTAGCTGAGCTTTAAGTGCATCGGTAATGATTGCAGAAGGGTCTTGCGGTTTATACAAGTATTCTACTACTTCGTGCATAGAAACAATGGCACGGGCAGGGAACTTGTACTTTTGTGTAATAGTATCAAGGGCGCTTACTTGACTGTCGGGGGCACGCTCTTCACGATTAAGACTTACCATTTCACCTACAACAGTTACTTTTGCTGACCCTGTTACAATAGGATATGTTTCTTCAATAGACTTTCCTGATGTAGTTACATCTTCAATAATGACTACACGATCTCCATCTTTTAGTTCATACCCTAAGAGCATGCCTTTGTCTGCACCGTGATCTTTTACTTCTTTGCGGTTAGAGCAATACTTTACTTCCTTGCCATACAACTTACTGTAGGCAATAGCAGTAGCAACACTTAGGGGAATACCTTTGTATGCTGGCCCAAAGAGAACATCAAAATCATCACCAAAATTGTGATGAATTGCTTGAGCATAAAATTCTCCCAGTTTTGCAAGCTGAAAACCTGTTACATACGCTCCTGCATTCATAAAGAAAGGAGACTGCCTGCCACTCTTAAGGGTAAAAGAACCAAACTTGAGAGCATTGCAAGAAACCATAAAATCAATAAATTGCGTCTTATACTGTTCCATGTTTTTTAGTGTATCGTTTTTTTACGCATTACACAATTACACAAAA
>DMQP01000195.1 GCA_003455655.1 Treponema sp.
ATTCGTTGTTTCTGGGCTTTGGACAGAGAACTTGCAAACGCTCGTCATTACCCGGCTATTGGTTGGATAGACAGTTATTCTGAATACGCAGACGAAGTTCGTTCCTGGTGGGATAAATTCGACAGTCGTTGGGCAGACATTCGCATTGAAGCTCTTGACCTTCTAAAAAAAGAACAGCGCTTACAGCAGATTGTTCGCTTAATTGGTGCAGATGCACTTCCCGATGCAGACCGTTTGGTGCTTACTGTTGCAGAAATGATTAAAAACGGATTTTTACAACAAGATGCATTTGACCCAGTGGATCAGTTCTCTGTTCCGCAAAAGCAAGTGCACATTCTTGAACTTATAATGTCATTCTACACACAAGCGCTTGCAGTCATTAAAGCGGGAGCTCCCCTGGTTAAAGTGACGGAACTTCCTGTACGCAACGAAATTGTTCGCGCGAAGTCTCGCATTGCAAACGAACAGGTGGAAGAACTTTCTACCATTGCACACCACTTAGATGAGCAGATGGCAGAACTGTCACGGACATACCGTAAGGATGCAGCAATATGAAAGGAATTGAATACGCAGGATTAAATGCCGTTGATGGCCCTATTGTTGTGGTAAAGCGCAGTGAAAATTCATTTTACGATGAAGTAGTGTATGTGCGCGATAAAAACGGCGAAAAGAAAACAGGACGCATTATCGACTTAAATAAAGATACCGCTGTAGTTCAGGTTTTTGGAACAACAACTGGTCTTGACCTTGAAGAAACCACAGTTGAATTCCTTGACGAACCAATGGAACTTCGTGTGGGCCACGGTTTACTCGGACGAATCTTTAACGGACTGGGAGAACCCATAGACGGATATCCTCCCATTGTTTCAAGCAAAAAAGTTAATGTAAACGGAAACCCCATCAATCCTTATGCCCGCGTGTATCCTCGTGACTTTATTCAAACGGGCATTTCTTCTATCGACGGAATGAACACTTTGATTCGCGGACAAAAGCTCCCCATCTTTAGTGGTAACGGTTTGCCTCATAACAAACTTGCTGCTCAAATTATTCGACAAGCAAAACTACGCAATTCAGACGAAGAATTTGTTATGGTTTTTGCAGGCATGGGCATTAAGTACGACGTAGCTCAGTTCTTCCAACATACATTCGAAGAGAGTGGTGTTCTTTCGAAAGTAGTTATGTTCCAGTCACTGGCAGATGCTCCTTCAATCGAACGCATTATTACTCCTCGTTGTGCACTTACTGCAGCGGAATATCTTGCTTTTGAATGTAACATGCATGTTTTGGTTGTTATGACCGATATGACAAACTATTGTGAAGCATTGCGTGAAATTTCTACAACCCGTGGTGAAGTTCCTGGTCGTAAGGGTTACCCCGGATACTTGTATTCTAACCTTGCAGAATTGTATGAACGTGCAGGAAGAGTTCAGGGTTCAACAGGAAGTATTACACAAATTCCAATTCTTACTATGCCTAACGATGACATAAGCCATCCTATTCCAGACCTTACTGGTTACATTACCGAAGGACAAATTGTTCTTGACCGAGAGATGAGCCAAAAGGGAATGTATCCTCCTGTAAGTGGACTGCCTAGTTTGAGTCGTTTAATGAAAGACGGCATTGGTGACGGAATGACACGAGAAGATCATGCTGCTGTTTCAAGTCAGCTTTTTGCTTGTTACAGTAAAGTTAAGTCTATTCGTAATCTTGCTGCCATTATTGGTGAAGAAGAACTTTCTGAACTGGATAAACTGTATTTGCGCTTTGGTAATGAACTTGAAGGAAAGTTCTTTACTCAGGGTGAATACGAAGATCGTTCCATTGACGAAACACTTGATTTGGGATGGAAAATCTTAAGCATTCTTCCTCGCGAAGAACTGTACCGCATTAAAGATGAATTGCTTGACAAATATCTTCCTACGGTAACAGAGGCGGTGTAATGTAAGATGGCACGCTTGAACATTGCTCCAACAAAATCAAATTTACTCGCAATAAAAGAACAGCTTTCGGTAAGTACAGAAGGTTATGATCTTTTGGAACAAAAACGAGAGATTTTGGTTATGGAGTTGATGCGTCTTGTCGAAAAAATTAAACTGCTTGAAAAAGACATAGATGCTTGTATTGGAAAAGCATATCCTGCGTTAAAAAACATGCTTATGGCAGTTGGTGGAGATAGAGTTGAACGCATTGCTCACTCTGTTGACTATTCTTTTGACATTTCAGAAAAGCCTGTTATTGTAGGTGGCATGGAGTTTACCAGCATTGATGTTACGCTTCCCCAGCGACAGTTATTTTGTTCTTTCGGCGGAACATTTCCTGATAGCGATGAAGTTATGGCAGACTTTTTTGAACTGCTTACGCTTTTAACTCAGATGGCAAGTATTCGAACTATTGTTTGGCGTCTTGCTATGGAAGTTAAAAAAACACAGCGCCGAGTAAATGCCTTGGACAAGATGGTTATTCCCCAAGATAAAGAAACAGTAAAATACATAGAAAGTGTTCTTGAAGAAAGAGAGCGAGAAAATGTATTTGTTCTTAAGAGTCTCAAAAATCGTCAAAAATCAGATGGGGGTGCACAATGATAAAGCCCTTGTTTCAGCGTGTTCTCGTAGCCTATGATGGTTCGAAAGAATCATTACAGGCAGCTTTGTATGGCATAATCATGGCAAAAACGCTTAAATGTCAGCTCAAAGTGGTCTATGTTGTCGATACCGCAACTATTAAACACCTTGCACTGAGTAAATTTCTTGTTGCAGAAGAAGCGGCATCTGCAGAACAGTCTCTTACCCAAGACGGAGAGCGTAACCTTGCGTATGTAGAGCAGCTTGCAAAGACAAAGGGTGTAAAAATTCAAACGCAACTTTTGCGGGGCTCTGTCTGGTCTCAGATTATTGCTTGTTCTCAGGAATTTAAAGCAAATGTCATACTTGTGGGCGGAAATACGACAATAAAGTCTGCAACTGAACATAATGTTGTGGGTTCAAATAACCGCGAGCTTATAAACAGTGCCAAATGTTCAGTTATGGTTGTGCGTGAACCCTATGTTGAGCAACTTTTCAAACTCGCTTAAGGTATGAGGTGTATACTAATACATATTTTTAAGTTATGCGGGGTTATGTATGAGATTACTGTTAGTAGAGGATGAAGTTCGCCTTTCTCAGGCACTGGTAGAGATTTTCCAAAAGAACCGCTATGGCGTTGATACAGTGTATGACGGTAATGAAGGTTTGAAGTATGCACAGAGCGGAATTTACGATGCAATCATTCTTGATATTATGTTGCCCGGAATGGACGGACTGACACTTTTAAAAACCTTGCGTGATGAAAAAAACATGGTTCCCGTTATGTTGCTTACTGCAAAAGATGATGTTGCAGACAAAATTCGTGGTCTTGACTGTGGTGCCGACGATTACATGACAAAACCCTTTAACACAGACGAACTGCTTGCTCGTGTTCGTGCACTTACCCGCCGTAAGGGAGACATAAAAGAAGAAAGCGTTATTTGTGGAGATTTAATTCTTAACAAAAATAATTGTGAACTTCAAAATGCAGCAGGAGAGGCAATAAAGTTAAGCCTTAAAGAATTCCAAATTATTGATTTGTTCTTCGACAATCCCCGTCAGATTATAAAAAAGGAACGCTTCATCGAAAAAATATGGGGCGGTGACTCTGATGCTGAATACAACAATGTTGAAGTGTACATTTCTTTCATTCGCAAAAAGATGGAACAGCTTAAGGTAAAGACTACAATCCGTACTGCACGTGGCATAGGATATTCTCTCGAAGAAAGCAAGTAAATTATGACTGTTGATGTATTCAGAAAGCTGCGCAAAAAAATGTTTCTGGGCGTGCTAACCGTCTTTCTTGTGCTGCTTGCCTCGTATGTCATCATCTTTAACATGTACTTTCAAATCTCTGAGCGTCGTTCTGCAATACTTTTCTTAAATGAAATTTCTGCAAACAAAGGACTTTCGCTTAGACAAGATTATGCAAGTCGTCAGGCTCAAAGAAAAAAGTGGTCTCTGTTTTCTTTTGTCGATTACCGGGGAACTCCATACTTTTCTGTCTATTTAAATCATGATGGTTCTATTCACGAAGTAATTCACCGTTTTTCAGAAGACATGACAGATGAAGATGTTGATTCAGTTGTGCAGCTGTTGGTGAAACAGCAAAGTGAGCGTGGTACAGTTGGAATGCTTGCATACAGTTTAACTGAACAAGAACCCTATAATCTTCTTGTTGCCTTTGACAGAACAAAAGAGCAAGAGTTTCAACGACGCATGTTAGCTACGTATCTTGCGGTAACCTTGGTATGTGTTGCTGTTCTTACGGTTGTAGCAGAATTTATAAGTCGCATTATAACAAAACCTGTTGAAGAAGAATTTGCAAAACAACAAGATTTTATTGCCGACATAAGTCACGAACTAAAGACACCTATTTCTGTTATAAGTGCAAATGTTTCTGTTCTTGAAAATGACATGCCCAGTAATAAATGGATTCAATACATAAAAACTGAATGTCAGCGTATGAATACACTTGTTCACGACATGCTCTTTTTGGCAAAAGAAGATTCTGGTCGTCTTACTATGGACAAACATTCTTTTGACTTAGCAAATGCCATTTCTTGTGCTGTGCTTCCTTTTGAAAGTGTTGCCTTTGAAGACAAAAAATTATTAGAGTTTGACATTCCCAAAAATCAGCTTTTTATTCAGGGTGATGAAGAAAGAATAAAACAAATCGCTGTTATTTTAACAGACAACGCAATAAAAAATTCGTATGAACATTCAGTTATAAAAGTTTCGGTTGGCTTAAGTGCCGATCGTTACTTTGTTTCTGTTTACAACGAAGGCGATGGAATTCCCCCAGAAGACTTAGACAGAATCTTTGATCGCTTTTACCGCGTAGACAAATCTCGTGACAGAAAGACTGGTGGTTACGGACTGGGTCTTTCTATTGCTCAGACTATTGCAAAAGAACACGGCGGAATTATAACTGTAAAGAGTGAAGAAAAAAAATTCGCTCAGTTTACCCTGGAAGTTCCCATGAAGCATAGGAACCATCGCTTACTGCGCGCGCGGTGACGGTCACGAAAAGTACGGACCGCCACGCCGTCTTTTACTGCCTGACGTATTCGATGGATGTTCCCGAACTACCCGACACAGATGTAAATTTTCCATTAGAGATTGTCACTTCTCCAGTGGGGTCTACGTTTACTCCCTCTAACTCAGCTATTGGGACAAGGGAGGTGCCATTGTACATATGAGTCGTTGTTATCGTGATTTTGCCGTCAACTGCCGCGTTACCGGTGTATGTTCCTTTTACCACATCAGCATCATATGTTTGCGGTGCAGTCATATTATCATGTACCACGAAAGATCCGTCCGACTCGAATGTGATGGTCTCGATGCCCTTGATAGTCCGCCCCTCAATAACTGTGTCTATGTTTGCCACATACACCGCCCGCTGCTGCGCGCTTGAACTGGAATTGGGGTTACCGCAGGAAGCCATTGCAAGTGCCGCCACCAGCAGCGCAACCATGGAAATGAATTTCAGAGCGTGTTTCATATTGCTCCTCCTTAAAAAAAATAAACTTTGCAGGCAACGGGCAACGCGTAGTGTTGCGAGTTGCCTGCAAAGGGCTTTAGTCAAGCCCTTTGCAAAGTGTACACTTTGCAAAAATTTTACGGTGTGGGGTGCGCACTATCTTGCGGCTTAGCTCTTGTTTCGATAAAATAAAAATCAACGAGGTACTTTATGGTTGAACGTAACGAAGGTTTTTCTAATCTTGCTGCAGGATATTTGTTTCCTGAAGTTGCAAAGAGAAGACGCGAGTATCAGGCTAAGCATCCCGATGCAAAAATTATCAGTCTTGGAGTAGGTAACACTACAGAACCACTTACTCCTCACATTGCACAGGCTATGGCTTCATACGCAAAAGCTCTGGGAACAGCAAAAGGATACTCTG
>DMQP01000139.1 GCA_003455655.1 Treponema sp.
GATGAAGGAAAGCGTATTTCTGAACGCATTATTACCATTGTTGGGCAGTTCCTTAATTACAAAGTTGATTACATTGGTTTTGTCTACGATGACCCCGTTGTTCAAGCTTCGGTTATTAGACAGAAACCTTTTATGGTTGTAAACCCAACTTCAAAACCTGCTGTTTGTTTGAAACATATTGTTGGTAGAATAGAAAAGACGGATATGACCGGTTCTGAGGGAGTTAAGAACTTCCTTAAAAAATTCATTGGCGGTGGAAAAAACAAGTGATTGAACTTGACCGACTTTGCATTTTACCGTATCATTATACGAGGGTGTGGGAGGCTCATTCATGCCGAAACTGAAAAATATACTGTATCCGGCAGTTTCAGGATTTGTCCTTTCATTTCTCATTACGCTCATAGCAACACGACATATTTTGTTGGCGTTGTTTAGGGGAGCTTTGTGGGCAGCTGGATTTGCAGCGCTCGCAGCAGGCATTTCTTTTTTGTATGAAAAGTTTTTGTCTGAAGGCCTTGGTTCTGATTCTTTGTCAGAAAATCAGTCGCGACCGGTGACTGGTAATGTGGTAGATATTACTATTTCTGATGAAGAACTTACCCCTGATGATTCAGGCCCCCGATTTGATGTGTCTGGTGAACGTGCTGCTCCTTTGTCTGCGGCACAAACAAGACTGTCAGATATGAGTGAAACAGAAGCGCTTATGGCACGAAGAACAGAAACGGTAACTGCTCCTCGTGCAACAGAACATACGGTAGCACAAAGTCCTGCTCCAGAGAGCAAAGTTGCAACGGCAAGTGAACCGCTTGCTTCTGCTAAAACAGATGCTGGTTCAAAAGAGCCTGCAACATTTACGCCCGTTAATTTAGCGGGTCAACCAGTTAGTGCTTCTCAGTCGTCGGGTGCGGCGGAAGACATAGATAATTTAGATGAACTCCCCGAAATAGGAGAGCTTAATCTTGTTGGATCTGGTTCTTCTTCGGTGGAAGAGACCAGTGAGTTTGCAGAAGAGGGTGAAGCTCCTTCTTCATCGCGCGTTCAGTTTGCTGACGGTTCAAGTCCTGCGTCTCACGATGCAGAAACAATGGCTAAGGCAATAAGAACGCTGTTGAAACGCGAAGACTAGAATTTAAATATAAAGGGTGTGGAGAATGGGAACATCGCTCTTGGATGAAAAAACAGAAGACGAACTCTGGCAGGAATTCAAAAAAACGAAGTCCTCTGCAATTCGCGACAAATTTATACGGCAGTATATGCCCTTGGTAAAATATGTTGCGGGTAAAGTTTCGACAGGAATGCCTGAAAGCGTAGAGTTTGATGATTTGGTTGGATTCGGGCAGTTTGGTCTTTTGGATGCAATCAACAAATACGATCCCGACAAAAATGTCAAATTTAAAACTTATGCTGTTACCCGTATACGTGGAGCTATCTTCGATGAATTACGCGAACTTGACTGGGTTCCCCGCTCTGTGCGCCAGAAGTCTCGTGAAATTGAAGAAACAATTGTTGACCTTGAAGCTCGTTTGGGTAGAACTGCAAGTGATGCCGAAATAGCAGAAGCTATGGGCATGACCGAAAGTGAATATCAGACAACGGTTATGAAAGTAAGCGGAACGAGTGTTCTTTCTCTTAATGATGTTTGGTATTCTGGAGATGATTCAGACCACATGTCTATTGGAGACAGCATCGAAGCTCCCAACAGTCTTAACCCCGATGTTATTGTAGAACGCGAAGAAATTCGCAAAGTAATTATTCAAGCCATTAACGAACTTCCTCAGAATGAAAAAATGGTTATTGTTTTATACTATCACGAAGATTTAACGTTCAAAGAAATTGGACAAGTTTTGAATGTTAGTGAAAGCCGTATTTCTCAGTTACATTCAAAAGCAAACCTTCGTCTGCGTGCAAAATTGACCAGCCTTAAGAAAGGAATTTTCTAGGAGCGCTTATGGTTACGCTGGAAAAAATCCGTATCGATTTGGAAAAACAACTCTCCGTTGATAAGGAAATCAACAGCGTAGACGTTTTAGCCTATACTATCGAAGAAGCACTTGCCGATGCAGCTGTTCAACTTGAAACGACTGTTCCTAATCTTGAATACGAAGTGCTCGAAAAAGGTTTCCCTGGAGTTATGGGGCTTGCTCGTAAACCGTGGAAACTGCGCATTTACGAAAACCCCAAAGTTGTTCAACAGAAAAAACAAGCCGCCGCTGCCGCTGCATCTTTGGGCGGACAAATGGAAGAAGAAGAAAAAATTGTCGATACCGATGGACTGTTTTATGTTCGCCATTTTGGTTCGTCTATTTTCCTCAAAGTTGTTCTTCCTGTGGGAAACGGAAAGCCTGTTGAAGTTAGAGATGTTTTTGCAGAAGCTCGTCGTGCCGATACACTTTCTCTTGATGAAGATAAAGTTAAAACACTGTGTAGCACTGGTACAGAAAATGGCTATGTAAACATTGGTGAATACAAACATGAAAGTGCAGGAGATGCTCTGCTTGCTGTTGATGTTGCCCGTGACGAAATGAAAGCTACCATTACCGTTTCTCCTCCTGGTATGAGTGGTGCAGAAATTTCTGCTGACTCCATTGAAGCGGCTCTTAAACTGCAAGGTGTTGTTGCGGGTATAGATAAGCAGAAGATATCTGACTTTGTTGATAATCCTTCTTACAATGTTCCTTACGAAGTTGCTGCTGCGGTTATGCCAGTTGACGGTCGTGATGCCTACATTTCTTATAACTTTGAAACAGACCGTTCTAAATTGCGTCTCAAAGAAACAGACACTGGTCAGATTGACTTTAAGGAATTGAACCTTATTCAAAACGTTGTTGCAGGTCAACCGCTTGCACAAAAGATGCTTCCTCAGCGCGGAAAAATTGGACAGACCATTATGGGTCGTATGCTTGAAGCTAAAAACGGAAAAGACATACCAATTCCTTTGGGAGCAAATGTTCATGTTGATACAGACGGTGTAACTGTTGTTGCCGATAAAAACGGTCAGGTTATGCTGGTGGGCGACAAAATTACGGTTGAAGAAGTATACGAAGTTCCTGGTGTTAACATTAAGACTGGTAACATTACCTTTATGGGAACCGTTGTCTGTCGTGGTAACGTTGAAGATGGCTTTAACATTAAGGCAGATGGCAATATTGAAATTTACGGTTCTGTTGGTAACTGTAAAATTGAAGCTGAAGGCGACATTGTTATTTCACAAGGTGTTATGGGGCGCGATGAAGGTGAAATTCGTACGCCAAAGAATGTGTGGGCTCGCTTTATTCAGAATGCAACAGTTGATGCAGGTGAAGACATTGTTGTTAACGACAACATCATGAACAGTAATGTAACTGCCATGCACAAAATTTTGCTTAAAGGAAAACGTGCGCAGATTATTGGTGGCCATTTATTTGCTACCGAAGAAATTTCTGCAAAGAACATTGGTGCTGGTGGAGGCGGAACCGAAACTATTCTTGAAGTTGGTGTTGATCCCAAGAAAAAACAGCGTCTTATGGAACTGCAAGAGTTGCAAGCTTCTATTGTTAAAGAACTTGAAGAAGTTGACCTTAACATTAGTACGCTTGAAAATCAAAAGAAAATTCGTAAATCCCTTCCCAAAGAAAAAGAAGAAAGTCTTAAAAAATTTATTGCTCGTAAAAGCGAAATTATCGAAATCAATAACGGATACTCGACAGAAATCAATCAGATTCAAGAACGTCTGCGCGAACTTAAAGTTGTTGGCCGCGTAAATGCAAGTGGAACCGTTTATCCTGGCGTAAAAGTTTTTGTGCGTGACGAAAAAGATGAAGTTAAGAATGAAGTTAAGGCAGTGTCTTTCTTTTACGATAACGGTTTTGTTCGTAGAGGTAAGTACGATCCGTCTCAGGTTACGGATCAGGTGAGGGATCCCGATGGCTATTCATCCAATTGATTTGTCTACCGTCTATTCACAGATGGACAAAGTTGCCAAGTATTCAGCTTCACAGAATCAGCAGGCACAGGCAGCAAGTCAGCTTAGTAACACTCAGGCTGCAAACGAGCAGTTTCAAAAGACACAGGGTGTACAAGAGGCAGCCCAGCAAGATACAGATACCGCTGCAAAAGTAAGACCAGATGGAAAAAACAACGATGCAGAGCAAAATGCAAGTGATGAAAAAAAACGCAAAGATGAATCCGAGCCCGATGCTGAGCCCCGTAAACAATGGGAAATAAAAGATCCTCGTGTGGGTAATTTCATAGACATAAGCAGGTAAATTATGGCTACTACTATTATTGTTTCTCTTATATTTTTTTTGAACTTCATAGCATGGGCCATTTTTTTAACTCACTTTAATAAAGTTTCTTCATCAGAAAAAATAACTGAAAAAATTCGCGATAGTCTTGATGCTTTAGTAAGAGATTTAAATAACAATGCAGAAAGAGATATAGAACTGGTTGAAGATAAAATAAAAGAATTGCGTGCTGTTGCAGCAGAAGCAGACCGCCGTCTTACCATTCTCAAAGCAGAACTGGAACGAACAGAACAGGCTGCACTTTTTGCAAAAAACATAGAACAAGTTTCTCGTTCAGTAAGACAAGTTCCCCAAATAACCGAAGAAGAGCAGCCTCGAAAAAAGACTCGGTCAAAGACTAAAACGCTTAGTCATACCCGTAGCACATCTTCTTTAACTCCTGCAGATCGATATCGCAGTGAACAGTCACAGGGAAATCTCTTTTTTACAAAAGAAGGCGTTGGTCCCGATGAACAGCGTGCACTTTTTACTTCAACTTCAGAACAATCCGAAGCAGTAGTGCAAAAAATTCCCGTTATAAATCCCCCAGAATATTTAGCAGATATTCCAGTAGAACCGAAAAAAGACTTTAACACGCAAGTTTTACAACTGTACAAAGAAGGGTATTCTGCCCAAGAAATTGCTTCTCAACTGAAAACAAGTGTCCAAGAAGTTCGTTTAGTGCTTGAATTTGCCTGAAATTTGTAGCATATAGGTCTTTAGTGATATTCCATTTTGTTAAAAATCTCAAAAATTTGCTTGAATTTTCGTAGAAATGAGGTATACTATACCATATATGTCTGCAGTATCGGTCAAAAAAAATAAATTCGGACTTCTTTCCGATGGAACTAAAGTGCATCTCTTTACCGTGAGTAATGGAAAAATGTCTTTTTCCTGTTCTGATTACGGTTGCACAGTAACAAGTATTGTTCTTCCTGCAAAGGGTGGCTCTCAAGTTGATGTTCTTTTAGGATATTCTTCTCTTGAAGGTTTTCTAAACAGTGATTTATGTTTTGGAACAGTAGTGGGGCGCTTTGCTAACCGTATTGGCAATGCTTCCTTTACACTCGATGGCATTCGCTATCAGTTAGACAAAAATGACGCTGGCATAAATACCTTGCATGGCGGTTTTGACCGTTACGAAAAAAAGATGTGGAAGGCAAAGAAAGTTTCTTCACGTTTTGGTAAGGGCGTGCGTTTTACTCGTCTTAGTCCTGATGGAGAACAAGGCTTTCCTGGCAATGTGAACATAAGTGTTTCGTATTATCTTAACGAAAGCAATACTATTACTATGGAGTATCACGCTTCAACCGATAAAGCAACTCCACTTAATCTGACTAATCACGCATACTTTAATCTGAAAGGCTATAATGGTGGCGACATATCTTCTCATCTTTTAAGCATGGATTGCGGTCACTATCTTGAAGTCGATAAAAACTTAATTCCCACCGGTACTCTTGTTCCCGTGACCGATACTCCTTACGACTTTACCAAAGCAAAGGCAATGGGTAAAGACATTGATTCTGTAGGTTACGGTTATGACAACTGTTATGTGCTTTCTCATCCTGCAACAACAGAAGAGCCTGTTTTATTTGCAAGCGTAACTGAACCAGAGAGCGGTCGTAAAATGCATGTTTCAACAACAATGCCGGGAGTTCAGTTTTATACAGCCAACTGGATTGATGGAGAGAAGGGTAAGCAGGGAGTTTCCTATGTAAAGCATGGAGCTTTCTGTCTTGAAACGCAAGCCTTCCCCGATTCACCCAACAAAGCTTCTTTCCCTAACTGCATATTGCGTCCGGGACAAGATGCACATACGGTAACTCAATATAGCTTTGAGTTTTAAAAATGGAATTCTGCGGTAACGATGCAAGAAGCATTTGTTCCGCGAACGAGAGATATTACTTTATAGAGAGGTCATGATGGACGTCCAGTTACAGGAATTGATCGACAAGATCAAAAAAGACGGTGTTGCCAGTGCAGAATCTTCTGCTCAGCAGATTGTCGCTGAGGCTGAAAAAAAAGCTGCGGCAATCATCAGTGAAGCAGAAGCTAAAGCAGAAGGCATCATTAAAAATGCAAAATCAGAAACTGAGCGCATGGAAAAAGCAAGTGAAGATGCCATTACACAGGCTGGTCGTAACCTGCTTATTTCTTTCCGCGATGGAATTACCGGTGAACTGTCTGCGTTGATTCAGGAACAGACCGAAAAAGCGTATGACAAGGATTTGCTTAAAAAGCTTATTCCAGAAACCGTTAAAGCATGGGTTACAAAAAATGACGCAAGCGATGTGTCTGTTTTGCTTCCTGCAAAAGATCTTAAGGCTCTTGAGTCAAACCTTAAGACTGCACTTAAAGCACAGATTTCAAAAGGCCTCGAAATTAAAGGAGACGCAAGTCTGTCTTCTGGTTTCAGAATTGGCTCAAAAGACGGTAGTGCATTCTACGACTTTTCTGCAGACGAAGTGGCCAATCTCTTTAGTGCATACCTTAATCCCAAAACAGCAGAACTTATGAAGAATGCAGCACAGTCTGTTCCTTCTGCTACTGCTGATTCTGTGCAGTCTGTTGCCCAAGAAGTGGTCAGCAAAGTAAAGAAAACTGCCGGTAAAGCGGTAGCTGCTGCAAAGACGGTTGCAACAAAAGCCGCTGCTGCAAAAAAAACAACAAAGGGTAAGAAATAGTGGAACACCTCTATTATTTGGTGGCACAACTTCCCGCATTTTCTGCAACGCAGGATCAGAAGTTGCCCATCACGAGCGCATATTTCCTGGACCTCTGCACACGCTTCATGTCACCTGAAGCTGCCAAGGCTGTCAGAGAACTTTCGCTTGAACCGCCTCTTGACGGTAAGAGCACAGGTTCTGACTTTCTTGACGCATGGTACACCAAGGAGCGGAATCTCCGTCTGGCGCTTGCCCAGATACGCGCGTTAAAGATGAAGAAAGAAGCTAAGGACATTCCCCTTACCAGTGATGGGGAAGTCATTCAGGCAGCCCGTACTGCAACTGGAATGGACAGTCCGTTGAGTGCCGAACAGTTTTTGAATGAATATCGCATTGGTGTTCTTGATAAAATTGCTCCTCTTGACCAGTTTTCTGTTGATGCCGTTTACAATTACGGTTTGCGCCTGATGCTTGCTGAACGTATGAAGAAATTCAATCGTGACGAAGGACTGGCTTCTTATCATACAATTTATGAAGAGATTCTTGGAGAAACGAAATGACTGATACGAAAGGAAAAGTGGTTGCCGTAAATGGTAACATGGTTTCCGTTGAATTCACCGGTTCCGTTGCATTGAACGAAGTCGGTTATGTCAAAGTTGACGGACAAAGCCTTAAAGGCGAGGTTATCCGTATTCGCGGCAATACATGCCAGATGCAGATTTATGAAATGACCAAAGGTATTTCTACAGACTGTTCTGTAGAGTTTACTGGCGATCTTTTGAGCGTAGAAGTAGGTCCTGGACTTTTGGGCCAAGTGTACGACGGTTTGCAGAACCCACTTCCACTGCTCGCAGAACACTCAGGATACTTCCTTGAGCGTGGTGTATATCTTCCAGCACTTGATGCAAAGAAAAAATGGGACTTCACTCCTGTTGCAAAAGAAGGCGACAAAGTATGTGCAGGTGACTGCATTGGTACTGTTCCTGAAGGACCTTTTACTCACAAGATTCAAGTGCCTTACACATTCTTGGGAACATATACCGTTAAGAGCCTTGTAAAAAAAGGTAGCTACACCATTCACGAAACCGTTGCTGTTTTGGTTGATGCAAAGGGTAAGAGCCATGATGTGTGCATGAGCTTTAAATGGCCTGTTAAGCGTGCTGTTGACTGCTATGCTGAACGCCTTAAGCCCAGTGACCCTATGGTAACAAAGGTTCGCCTTATCGACACCTTCTTCCCTGTTGCAAAGGGTGGTACTTATTGTATTCCTGGTCCTTTCGGTGCAGGTAAGACTGTTCTTCAGCATACAACAAGCCGTAACGCAGACGTTGA
>DMQP01000034.1 GCA_003455655.1 Treponema sp.
AAGTCTAGACTTAGAACCAGACGTTCAGCAGCAAAGCCAAACGACACACACGCAACAAAGGCAGACGTCACGCACCCAGCAGACACAAACAGCACGCAGTCAACAAAACCAAGCATCAAGCGGTCAACAAAGTCAAAAGACACAGACTCTTCAGGAAACACAGACATCCACTGCAGCAACAAATCCTGTAAACACGGGCTTTCAACCTTCTTATGTTGATGGTCAAAACCAATCCCCCGTCACAAAACAAAACACCAGTTCAAACGCAAGTCAGTCATCACATATAGCAGCACACAAGACTCAGCCAACAGCAGCTACAACAACAAGACAAGAAAATAATTCAACAGAAAACAATTCAGCAGAAAACAATTCAGCAGAAAACAATTCAGCAGAAAACAATTCAGTAGAAAACAATTCAGTAGAAAATAATTCAGTAGAAAATAATTCAACAGAGAATAATTCAACAGAAGAACCGGTAGAAGACATCTTTAATCCTTCCTTTAGTGACATTGCAGAAAGCGATCGTATAGATAGTGACGAAGCTTTTTTTATGACAGAACCTGAACCAGAAAATCCTGGTCTTTCAAGTGCAACTCGTCTTGCCCAAGGAGCAAGAGCTGTCAGTGAAGAAAAGGCACAAAAAATTGGAACGACACCAACAGGAACTCGTTTGCCCGAAAACACCGTGACCGTAAAAGAAAGCACCAGTTCTGTTCAGACTACAACTCCTGTTCAGACTACAACAACAACTCCTGTTCAAACTACAACAACAACTCCTGTTCAAACTACAACAACGACAACTACACCTGTTCAAACTGCAATAACAACGACAACATCAAGTGCAAGTTCAAGTCCTGCAAAAACTACAAGTACAACGACTGCAAGTTCAACACAAACGCAAACAGATGTAGAAGAGACTCCCACTTATTCAACAACCATTACTCCAGAAATTCCTACCGTAACAAATACACCGCCTGTTCAATCTTTTACACCTTCAAGAACAGTTACCTTACGCACAAAGGAATATCTTGAATGCACTTACCCTGGAACAGGCTGGGTCTACTTGGGCGAAACCGTACAGACTCCCCTTATGGATTACCGAGGAAGAAACATTTCTACAGGAGACACACTCTTTACCCTTCAAGCAAAACAAGAAGGAACAACCTACTTACATTTTTACAAATACGATGCACTTGCAGACACTTTTATTGATGACTATCTTGAAGTTATAGTCAAAGGAAGCGGTTCATCAGACAACAGAGTTCGCGCTCCCCAGTACGAACTTATTGTTCCTGAACGCTTAGGAGCAGAAAGCCAACATGCAGCATCTTCTACGCTTACGGAAAACGACACTTTAGAAAACGCTAACGCAAATGCAAGAACAAGTTCTGCAAACACAAACGCAAGTGGTAAAACAAGCACCACAACAAGTTCTGCAGCAAGTACAGCCCCCAGCACTTCAGACAATGCAGGCGAAAGCAGTGTTTCAACTGTTATACAAACAACAGAATCTTCTTCTGCTTCCGATACTGCACGCAACACAAGCCGTACATCAAGTGCAACGCCCCTTACCAATACAACAGAAAGTAACAATGCAGACACAACAAATCTTTCTGCAGATGACTTACTTGCACTGGCACAAAAAGCATATGATGCAAAAGAATACGAAGATGCACTTATGTATTTAAATGACTTTTTTGAAAAGTCAGCAACTCGTCTTGACGAAGGACTGTACTTAAAGGGTCAGACGCTTGAAGCACCTTCAAGTGTACGCAACATACGCTCAGCCCTTGAAACATACGAAACACTGGTTGCTCAGTATCCAGAGAGCAAGTTGTGGGAAAAAGCAAATCAACGAATCACTTACTTAAAGCGATTTTATTTTAACATTCGGTAACAAAGCGAGGTAGAAAATGCTTGATTATAAATTCATCAAAGACAATCTTGAAGCGGTAAAACAGAACATTATCAACCGCAACATGAATGCAGACGCAGACATTGTCGTTAAACTCTATGACGAAAAAACTGCGCTGACTACAAAACTGCAAAACCTTCAACAGCAGCGCAATGCTAACGCCGCAGCAATGAAGCAAAAGCTTGATGCAGAAACACGCCAAAAATATATTGACGAAGGAAAAGCACTTAAAGATCAAATTTCAGAAGTAGAAGCTGAACTTAATCAAAAAGATGCTGCTCTTGAAGAAGCCGCTCGTCAAATTCCAAACATGGCTCACCCTGCTGTTCCCATTGGAAAAGTAGATACAGAAAATCTTGAAGTAAAACGTGTGGGAACTCCTCGCACTTTTGCTTTCAAACCCAAAGATCATGTTCAGTTGGGAGAGTCACTTGATATTCTTGACTTTGACCGCGGAACAAAAGTTTCTGGACCAAAGTTCTACTATCTTAAAAACGAAGCAGTATTCCTTGAGCAAGCACTGATTATGTATGCGCTCAACACTTTGCGTAAACACAACTTTACTACATTCATTACGCCTGATATTGCAAAAGAAGAAATTCTAAAGGGCATTGGTTTTAATCCTCGTGGAAACGAAAGCAATGTTTATGCAATCGAAGAAGAAGGAACTTGTTTGGTTGCAACAGCAGAAATTACTTTGGGCGGTTACCACTCAGGTGAAATTCTTAAAAAAGAACAGCTGCCTCTTTTCTACTGTGGTCTGTCTCACTGTTTCCGCCGCGAAGCTGGAGCAGCTGGTCACTTTAGCAAGGGTCTTTATCGTGTACATCAATTTGATAAAGTAGAAATGTTTGTTTACTGTACACCAGAAGAAAGCGACAAAATCCACGAGCAGTTGCGTCTTATCGAAGAAGAAATCTTTAGCGGACTGGGACTTCCCTTCCGTGTTGTAGACACTTGTACCGGAGACTTGGGAGCACCAGCTTACCGTAAGTGGGACCTTGAAGCATGGATGCCAGGCAGAGCAGATGAAGCTCACCCCGAAGGAGACTGGGGCGAAGTAACATCAACTTCAAACTGTACAGACTATCAGGCTCGTCGTCTTAACGTTAAGTACCGCGATGATGACGGAAAGAACAAGTATGTTCACATGCTTAACGGAACAGCAATTGCAGTTGGTCGCGCAATGCTTGCTATTCTTGAAAACTATCAGAACGAAGACGGTTCGGTTACAATTCCACCGGTACTGGTTCCTTTCTGTGGTTTCGACAAAATTATGCCTAAAAAGCACTAACATAAAACAGGAGGTACAATGGAACAGCGGCCGTCATTTGGAAAATCTATTTTTATTCTGCTTTTCATTTTGACATTTATTGCAGTTGCCGCAGTGCTTAAACTGACAGTAAGTTTTATGGCACCTGTTACAATTGCAATCATGCTGTCCTTTGTATTCTATCCTGTTGTTCAAAAAATGAATCGGCTTGCCCATATTCCTTGGGTACTAAGCATTATTATTCTTGTACTTATTTTTATTATTGCTTTTTCTGTTTTGGGGAACTTACTTGTTGCCAGCACACGAAGTATTCTTGCTAGAATACCTCGCTACGAAGCGCGCTTTACTGCACTGTATAAACTTTTTTGCAACACTTTTACAATTCCCTTTGACGAAGATCTTTCACTTTTGTCTAACTTGTGGAATTCACTCAACGTAAGAACCGCCGCTCAAAATGCAGCCATTTCGTTAAGTTCAAGTTTACTTTCTTTTGTAAAAGTTTTAGGCATGATTTTACTGCTCACTGTTTTTCTGCTTATAGAGATGAAGTATGCAGGAAAAAAAATGAATGAAGCTTTTAGTCAGACAGAGATTCAAAAAAAAGTTCACGACATTGCAGCAAATATAATTTCACAAGTAACACATTACATTTCAATAAAATTTCTTATTTCACTTATAACAGGAACCCTGGTAGGCATTGCAACAGCAGTTATAGGCATGGACTTTCCCATTGTGTGGGGATTCATTGCCTTTGTGCTCAACTTTATACCCATGTTTGGTTCTATTATTTCTTGGCTTATTACGACAACATTTGCAGTTCTTCAGTTTTACCCTTCATGGGCAAAAATTCTTTTTGTTGCAATTATGATTCTTGCAATAAACATGACCCTGGGCAACATTATAGAACCTCGCTGGGAAGGAAACGACTTGGGTATTTCACCTTTTGTTATTTTAGTAAGTCTTTCTATTTGGGGATGGATGTGGGGCTTTGTAGGAATGGTGCTTGCAGTTCCGCTTATGGTGATTATAAAAATCATCTGCGAAAATGTTGAACTCTTAAAACCGATTGCAGTTCTTTTGGGGAACAGTAAGAAAAAAGCTTACCCTTCCATCAACTTTCCGCGCAAACGTTCGTAGAGGAAGCGCACATCTTCTTCTTTAATAGACTTATACGAAAGCACAAAACAAACAGTATCTGCGTTTTCTGCAAAGCGATACTCACTTTGAACAATTGCATTTACTTTTATGGTGCGTTTAAAAGCTGAGTGAGCGGTTACACAAAAAAGCAGTTGAACTTCACAGTCCATACCTTTTTGCAAAACCACATCGTGATTGTGGCTTCCCAAAACTATTTTTTCTTCATCGACATACAAAACCGTAAAAGGTTCTTGCCGTCCCTGAACTGCTTCTGCTTCATGGGACTGGGGTTCAGTAAGGTAGCGGCAAACAGGAAACAAGTGCAAACCGTTACCAATGGGAGCTTCCTGCCCCGCACGAACATTTTCTACAATCAGTTCAAGAATTGCCTTTGCATCTTTTTGGCGTGACAGTTCAATGTCGCCCCATGCAGGAAGTGTAAAGAGCGGATACGAATCTACTGCTTGACAAGCAAGATTTACTTTGTTATTTCCATCTGCATCATAAGAAATTGTTGCAGAAAAATCGTAATCTTTTTTGGTACGTACATCGGGAATGCGGTAAATGGCAGAGGGAACAACAAGAGCAAGACCTTGTGAATATTCCTTCATCGTGGTAACAAAATAAAGTCCTACTCTATTAAAGTAAAACTGAACACGAACATTCTTTCCTAAAAACGGCTGAACCGTACGCATGGTTTCGCGCATAGAATTTTTAAGAAGGATAATACCTTGTTCCAAAACAGTCATTTGTTCGGCAGGAATAGCAACAGGGAAAATGGCACTTGCGGGAACACGGTCATTGTCGGCAAGGTCGGTAGTTCCGCTGGAAAGATCTGCTTCTTGTTGAAGCGGTTTTTGTTCAAGGGTTACGGTTACCGGAACATTGTCGTCTCGAAGGTACTGTAAGACCAACTCTCTTTCTATGCGAGAAAGTTCTTTCTGTTCTTCCTGAGCCATCAGTCTGATTCCTCCATCCATGTAATATGACTTATGCCCCAACGGCCATCTGCCTGTGAAAGCCACACGCATATATTTGCTGGAGTTTTTTCTGCATCTGAAAGTACAAGACGAACTGGGCATTGTGTTATTTGATCAGAAACAAAGGGTTTTCCCAAGTAGTATGTATCAACCAGTCCTTTACCAGAAGCAAACTGTTCAAAATCATAGGCAAAAACAACCAGTGCATAAGCTTGCCCCTGTTGCATAAGTGGAGCGGCAGACACCCAGGTATTTGACGGACGGCTAAAGGTTTCGCAAAAACGCTGTAAAAGCTGAATCTGAGATTTTTCAAGCTGCGATGTATCCAAACTGGTAAAACCTGCAAGCGAAGGATACTGAGGTTCAACTGATGTTCCAGAAGCAATAATGTTTTGCACTGTTGCCCTAATAGATTTGTCTATGCCCATTTCTGAATAGGGAGTCTTTGCGGGTGGAGTTTCAAGTTCTCCTGTCCATTGCAAAAGCGACTGGCGCTGAGCTGAAAGATTTTGAAGCGTAGAAAGGTACTCGTAATCTACAGCCGAAACAGGTTGAGAGCACGATGTCAAGGCAAAAAAAGCCACGAGAGAAAGACTTACCAAAAACAAGGGTAAACGAATTTTACTCACCATATCAGTATACTATATCGGCACAAAAAGTAAAAGAGCCGGACTCAAATACGAAAACAGTTGTAAAAAATGCGTAGAATTGATAGAATACCGCATCTAAAATACAAGGAGTTTGCTATGGCACTGACATTGGCAGAAAAAATCATTCAAGCACACATTATTCCCGGTTCACTTTCATTTACCAAGGGAGTTCCTATAGAACGAGGCATAGACATTGCAATCAAAATAGATCAGACATTGACTCAAGACGCAACAGGTACCATGACTTACCTTCAGTTTGAAACAATTGGGGTTCCCCGCGTAAAGACTGAACTTTCTGTAAGTTATGTTGACCACAATACTTTGCAGACAGACTTTAAAAATCATGACGACCACCGTTATTTGCAAAGTGTTGCTGCAAAGTACGGTCTGTATTTTTCTCGTGCAGGAAACGGTGTTTGTCACCAAGTACACATTGAACACTTTGGAAAACCAGGCAAGACTCTTTTAGGAAGCGACAGTCACACTCCCACTGGTGGCGGAATTGGCATGATTTCTATTGGTGCTGGCGGAATTGACGTTGCTGTTGCTATGGGTGGAGGAGCTTTCCATCTTGCTATGCCAAAGATTTTTGGTGTTAAGCTGACAGGCACTTTGCAGAAAGGCGTTGGTGCAAAAGACATTATTCTTGAAGTTCTGCGCAGAGAAAGCGTAAAAGGTGGCGTTGGTGCAATATACGAATACTTTGGCGAAGGAGTTTCAAGTCTTACTGTTCCCCAGAGAGCAACCGTAACTAACATGGGTGCAGAACTGGGCGCTACTTGTTCAATTTTCCCCTCTGATGCAACAACTCAAAAATTCCTTGCAAGCATGGGTCGTGAATCTGACTGGACAGAACAAAAGGCAGATGAAGGCGCATCTTACGACAAAATAATTGAAATTAATCTTTCTGAACTTAAACCACTGGCAGCATGTCCTCATTCACCAGATGCAGTAAAACCGGTAAGCGAACTTGCGGGCACTGTGGTAACTCAGGTTGCAATAGGCAGTTGTACAAACTCTTCTCTCGATGACCTTGCAGCGGTTGCAGCAATTGTACGCGGAAAGCACATTGCTCCGGGAGTAGAAGCAGGTATTGCCCCTGGTAGCCGAGCAACACTGATGATGGCAGACAAAGCTGGCATTTTAGGAGATTTAATAAAAGCAGGATTCCGTATTTTGGAAAGCGCCTGTGGTCCTTGTATTGGCATGGGCTTTGCTCCTAACTCTCAGGGAGTGTCTTTGCGCACCTTTAACCGTAACTTCAAGGGAAGAAGCGGTACTGCAGATGCTGGTATTTACTTAGTAAGCCCCGAAACTGCTGCAGCAAGTGCCATAACAGGAACTATTACCGATGCAACAACCCTTAACTACGAAGACGCAACATACACTCCTCAGGGACGTCGCTCTCTCTTAGACGGAAAAGACAGCCGTCTTGCTATTGGCGATGTTATTGAGGCTGCAAGCGATGAAGGTATGCTTATTGCTCCTCTTGATGCAGAAAAAGCATCTCAGGTTGAAATTATACGCGGTCCTAACATTAAACCCTGTCCTCCTTGCAAAAGCTGTCAAGACAACCTCTGTCTGCCTATTTTGCTTAAAGCCGGGAACAATGTTTCTACAGATGATATTATGCCCGCAGGAACAAAAGTACTGCCCTTCCGTTCAAACATTCCAGAAATAAGCAAATTCGCTTACGAACGCATAGACCCCGACTTCTACAAAAAAGCAGAAGCTATTAACTTTAGTGGCTGTGTTGTTGTAGGAGGCGAAAACTTTGGTCAGGGTTCAAGCCGTGAACACGCAGCACTGGGACCCATGTACTTAGGAGTAAGAGCTGTTATTGTAAAGAGTTTTGCCCGCATTCACAAAGCTAACCTTATCAACTACGGAATTTTACCCATAACCTTTAAAGATCCCGCAGATTATGATCAACTGAATGCAGGAGACACTATATCTATAACAGGTATTTTTGACAGTCTCAAAAAAGGTACTCCCTTTATTCTTACGGTAAAGGGAAAAACCTACGAAGGTGTAAACGATTTGTCTGAACGCAGCAGAAACATTCTGTTGGAAGGCGGACTTGCTTCTTATACACGCAATGGCGGTCAGTAAAATAACCTTGCTTTTTGGTAAAAGGTGGAGTATACTTTTAAGAACACGAATGAGGAGTTTTTAGATGATTAACATCCATAACATAATGGAAGAACAGGTTATAACCCGCGTAAATGAACTATACGATACTGTAAAAGAAAGCAAGGCAGCCTGGCTTTCTTGTGACTGCGAAAGTTGCCGTTTGGACACCGTATGTTATGTCCTTAACCGAATTTTTCCCCATTATGTCGTAAGCGGTCGTGGTGTAACCCACAATGTTGTATTTCTTAATGACTCTCAGATTGGCGCAGATATTGACAAACTGACCGTAGAAGGAATGCATCTTGTTAGTTCGGCAAAAAGACCCTACCACAAAAGCTCTACAAAAGTTTCGGATGCAGTTCCCGAACAAAACACACCCGTATACAACTTTCCTACTTTTATGGGAAATGTCTTTGACGGCTCTACCTTCGAACCTTTAGTTAACGCATCTGTAACACTCAAAATTGAAGGCGAAATTGCTCAGATGATGGATGTAACCTGGTCTAACCCTTGCAAAACCTTTAAGGCAACTCAGGGAAGTTATTCATTTTGGGCAAAACCTGTTGTCGAAACAAAAGAAGGCGAAAGTAAGCTCTTCCATTTTACCATTCAAGTAGAAGCAGAAGGCTACACTCCCGTAACCTATGCATTCTCTGTTCCTCTGGTAAGTGAATGTTTTGACCGTCGCGAAGTAAATTCAACCTACAGCCTCAAAGTGCAGGATTTGTTCCTCTTCCGCGAAGATGTAGACAATCCTATGGAGAACTAAAGATGACTGCTGCAACTCAGTACATAGCATATCAGGCAACCGAAGATGAAAAACGCCGCTTTTTAAGTCGCACCTACGGTTGGATGGCCCTGGCACTGGTTATTTCTGCAGCAACCGCTTATTTTGTTTCTGGTAACCCAACACTGCTAAAGCTTTTGTGGGGAGGAAAGGCAATTGGATTTTGGGTTCTTGCCATTAGCGAAATTGCTTTAGTTTTCATTCTTTCCATGAATGTTCACCGCTTTAAAAGTGGAACCGTTAAGTTCTTTTTTGTTCTCTATTCTATTATAAACGGCGCAACACTTGCTTCTGTTTTTGCCTTGTTTAGCATGCACGACATAACTCAGGCATTTTTGTGTGCTGCCCTTTTGTATGGAGCTATGAGTCTCTTTGGCATGAAGACAGGAAAAAATCTTGCCTCATGGGGACGCTATTTGCTTATGGCTCTTTTGGGCTTAGTTATTGTGGCTGTGGTTAACATGGTCATAACGCTCATTACCAAACAAACACTTACTTGGATTGACTGGGTTATAGATATAGCAACAATAGTTATCTTCACCGGTCTTACTGCATACGACTCTCAGAAAATTCTCCGTGCAGCAGAACATGCAGACGGAAGTGAAGCATTTCAAAAGCTTGCTGTCTACGGAGCACTCGATCTCTACCTTGACTTTATAAACATCTTCCTTGCAATACTACGCATCTTTGGTCGCGTTCGTAAAAACTAAAATCTGTTAGAAAGAAAAAACTCAAAGAACATAAAAAAAGGCATCCTGTTTGAAGTCAGGATGCCTTCATAGTTTACTCTACTAACTATTACTTAGAGTAGAATTCAACAACCAGCTGGTCGTTAATCTGTACGGGGATTTCTTCACGCTGAGGCAGGCTTACCAGCTTAGCAGAGAAGTTAGCTTCATCGCGTTCCAAGTAAGGAAGCGGAGCTTTGTTGTCAGACAGGAAGCAAGCCTTAAACTGGTCGTTCTTGCGTGACTTTTCGCACAAAGAAATTTCTGAACCAACTTTTACAGTCATTGAAGGAATTGTTTCTTTCTTTCCGTTTACCATAACATGACCGTGGGTAACCATCTGGCGTGCCATGCGGATTGAGTTTGCAAAACCAATGCGATAAACCAGGTTGTCTAAGCGACATTCCAAGTTAACGATAAGTATTGCACCAGTCTTTCCTTCTGATTTAGCAGCAATAGCAAAACAGCGGCGCAACTGTTTTTCAAGCAGTCCGTAGTATGCCTTTACCTTCTGTTTTTCCATAAGCTGAAGACCGTATTCAGATACCTTCTTTGTCTTTTTGAAAGCGGGATCTCCGGCGCGTTTCATTGCCTTGGGGTTTCCACAAACATTTACACCCAGGCGTCTGCATTCCTTAAAACGAGGGCCTCTTCTTGTAGCCATAGTTTTTTTGCTCCTTAAGATACAATTAGATGGTGCCGTTCCGTCGAAATCTTCAGCCGTGAACCAGAGGGGGTTCGTAAGGATTCGCAAAGTAGCAACATCAGTGCACTATACTATCATTTTATGCAATCTTTGACAAGTACTTACCTTGCACAGAAAGATTTATGAGTGTATACTAAAACACATGGATCACAACATGATTTTATCTGCTTCTGGCTGGCGCAAAGTTTTTGCTGCAAGCGGAAATGGAGAAAGTAAAACAAAAGAAATTGGAAGAACTAACGAATGTCTCTGTGCACTCATTGCTAAGACCTTTGCCCAATACATTACTGTTCAGACGGGGAAAAAATCTCCTCAAGTAGTTATTGCCCGCGACACTCGCCCTACTGGACAAAAAATTGCAGATATTGTCATACGAACACTATTGGGCTGTGGCATAAAAGTTCAATACCTTGACATTGCCTCTGCTCCAGAAGTTATGGCATATGCACGTACTCTCGATGGATTTTTATACATATCGGCAAGTCATAATCCGGTAGGACATAACGGCATAAAGTTTGGTCTTAACGACGGTGGCGTTATTCCCGGACCTGAAGCAAAAAAACTTGCTGACTCATTTTGCGAAAAATGCAATGCTCCTAATGCAAAAGAACAGGCAAACTTGCTTATCAATTCGGCAGCAGAAAAAGATGTTGCACAAGTATACAAAAACAGTCCTAAGTTTAAAAAAGCTGCACTGGAAAGTTACAACCGATTTATAAAAACAGTTATTACTGGAACTGAAAACACAAAAGCTCAAGATGCTCTTTTTGCACAAATAGAAAAATCGGTACAAGAAAAACCGCTTGCTATTGTCTGCGACATGAACGGTTCTTCCCGCGCAGCATGTATAGACAAAAATTTTATTGAGGAACAAGGACTTCACTTTACTTCATTCAACGACACACCAGGCGACATAGTTCACGCAATTATTCCTGAACCAGAAAACCTTATTTACTGTGCACAAAAAATGCAAGAACTTCAGGGCATGGGTATGAAAGATGTTCTTCTGGGTTACATGCCCGACTGTGATGGAGACCGTGGAAACATTGTTTACTGGAATGAAAAAGAAAGAACAGCTCTTCCCATTCGTGCACAAGAAGTTTTTGCTCTCTGTGTACTTTCAGAACTTTCTTTTGAACTGTGGAAACGCAATCAAAAACAGGGCGACAAAAAAATGCTTGCTGTTGCCGTAAACTGTCCAACATCTATGCGCATAGATGAAATTGCTCATGCCTTTGGAGCACAAGTATTCCGTGCAGAAGTTGGGGAGGCAAATGTAGTAAATCTTGCGCGAAAAAAACGTGAAGAAGGATTTTGTGTTCGCATTTTAGGAGAAGGTTCTAACGGCGGAAACATTACCTATCCTTCAAGTGTACGAGATCCTCTTGCATCTATTTTTGCACTGGTTAAACTGCTTACACTTCGCGACCAAACACAAAAAGACGGCAGTATTCAAAAAGGACTCTTTCACTTATGGTGCGAAAAAAGCGGACAGGAGTCACTGTACCACAATGACTTTACACTCAGCGACATTATTGCATCTCTTCCTGAATACACAACAACAGGCGTAAGCGAAGAAAGAGCATTACTTCAAGTTGCAACAGAAGACAAAAGTCGACTTAAACTTCGCTTTCAACGCTTTTTCCAAAACGAGTGGACAAAACGCAAAGTTGAACTAGAAGAAAAATACGGCATTGTTTCCTACGATGCAGTTACCACAAATGGACTTACACAAATAGAAAATGCTCAAGACTGGTGCAACGGAAGCGGCGGTCTAAAGATACGCTTTTTTGACAAAGACCAACAAGCAATAGCCTTTATTTGGATGCGCCCCAGTGGAACAGAACCCGTGTTTAGAATTATGTGTGATGTAAAAGGGAACAGTCCTAACGAAGAGGCATCGCTTCTTGAATGGGAAACTTCGCTTATAAAAAAAGCAGATTCTATATAACTTTTTTTTTGCCTGCACTGGAAAAAAAAATGCAAATATGCTACAATGCGCGCGATTGAACTCATAAGGAAGGATGTATGAACGAACAGGAAATTCTTGAACGCGCAAACCAGTATATTTCAGAAGAAAAAGACGAGTCATTCCGCAGCGAAGTTGAAGCACTTGTCGCTAAAAAAGACATGGCCGAACTTGAAGACCGTTTTTACCAGAGTCTTGAGTTTGGAACCGGCGGATTACGTGGTGTTATGGGTGGCGGAACAAACCGCATGAACACACTTAACATTTCAAAAGCAACACAGGGCCTTGCAACTTACATTATCAAAGCATTTCCTGAAGAAGCAAAAGCAGGAACCTTAAGTGCTTGTATTGCCTACGACAGCCGCAACAATCATGACAAATTTTCTGACATTACCGCACGCGTATTTGCTGCAAACGGAATCAAAGCCTATCTCTTTACCGGAATGCGCCCTACTCCCGAATTAAGTTTTGCAATCCGCGAGTTAGGATGTAAGACTGGTGTTGTTGTTACAGCAAGCCACAACCCTCCCAAATACAACGGTTATAAAGCATACTGGGCAGACGGTGCTCAAGTTGTTGAACCCCATGACAAGGGAATTATTGACGAAGTTAATGCTGTAAAAGAAGTAAAACTTATCAGTCGCGAAGATGCAATCAAACAGGGAAAACTTGTTCTTATAGACAAAGAAATTGACGACAAGTTCCACGCAATGATAAAAGCAGAACTCTATCGTCCAGACCTTATTAAAGAAAAAGCTTCTAGCGTAAAAGTTGTATACACTCCCCTGCACGGAACAGGAGCTATGCATGTAGAAAAAGTTTTGGGAGATTTAGGACTTAATGTCATTACTGTTCCCGAACAGCGCGAAGGAGACGGAAACTTCCCCACTGTAGAAAAGCCAAATCCAGAAGAAGCACCCGCACTTAAAATGTCTGTTGAACTTGCTAAAAAAGAAAAAGCAGATGTTGTTATGGCAACAGACCCTGACGCAGACCGTTTCGGAACAGCCTTCCCTGACAAAGACGGAAACTATGTTTTGGTAAGTGGAAACCAGATGGGCGCTCTGCTTGCAGATTATGTTCTTCTTTCTAAAAAAGAATTTAACAAAATGCCAGCAAACCCAGTTCTTATTCGTTCCATTGTAACCAGTCCCTTTGTTGATGCAATTGCAAAATCCTATGGAGTAACTACTCGTGAGGTTCTTACAGGATTTAAATGGATTGCATTTGAAGAAGGAGAAATGGAAGCTAAGGGTGTAGAACACTATGTCTTTGGTCTTGAAGAAAGCTACGGTTACCTGGTAGAAACAGCTTGTCGCGACAAAGACGGAGTTTCTGCAGCTGCAATGTGTGCCGAAATGACACTGTATTGGGCAAGCAAAGGAAAGAGTCTTCTTGAACACTTAAACGACTTGTACAAAAAGCACGGATACTTTGAAGACCGCGCAATCAGCAGATACTTCGAAGGAATCTCTGGTCCAAAAATTATGGGCGGCATTATGACTCGCTTACGCACAGAAGGACTTACAAGTTTAGGTGGCAAAAAAGTGCTTACCATTCGCGATGTACAGGAGCAGGTTTCATTTGATCCTGCAAATCCGTCTAAAAAAGAAGCGCTGTCCTTCCCCAAGAGCAATGTATTGCAGTTCTTCCTTGAAGGCGGAACAATTGTAAGTGCTCGTCCCAGTGGAACAGAACCTAAAATCAAGTTCTACATCAATAGTGTTGTGCCGGTAAGCGGTGCATCAGACGAAGCCTTTGAAGCAGCTAAAAAAGATTCAGCTGCTTTGTGTGACCGCATTAGTGCAGAAATAACCGCTATACTCGATGCCGCATGCTAACATAAACCTTTTCCGTGACTACAAGCGCTTGGCTAAACTTTTTTACGAAGGAACAGTCTTTGTTGCTGTAGACACGGAAACCACAGGCTTAAGCAAAAATAATAATTTTCTCATGGAAATAGGAGCTGTCAAATTTACTGTTGATGGCTCCCTTTCTCTTTATGACGAACTTATAAAACCCCGAGAACCTATTCCACTGCCTTTAGTTCACTTAACGGGTATAACGCCACAGATGGTCGAAAACTGTCCGCCAGAAGAAAAAGTTCTTCCCTCATTTTTAAACTACATTGGAAATGCAGTACTCATTGCTCACAATGCTCCCTTCGACATAGGATTTTTAAACACAACCCTAGAGCGCATGTCTTTTTCTCACTTAAAAAATAAAGTCATAGACACACTGCCACTTTCTCGTTGGGCTTACCCTCAGTTTGGTCAGCAAAAAAAAGAACATCCCTACAGTTTACAAAGTCTTGCACAAGCTCTGAACATAGAAGTTAAAGCTGCTCACCGTGCACATGATGATGCTCGTGTTTGTATGGAACTATTTAAGAAGATTATTGAAGATACCAAAAGCAGGCAAATCGATTATTCAATACTAAAGACAGGAAGTCTTTTTGACCAAGAACTTTTTTAAACAAAAAAACGGTACTCGGCAAAATGTCTTTTTACCAAAGTACCGCTTTCGTGCACCATAAACATTAGATGTTTACAACGCGCAAAATGCTTCCCTTAAACAACATCAAGATAAAATCAATTACCCAAATAATGTTCCAACCTAAGAGAAAACGCAAAAGAGCGGCAACAATTTTACCGTCCATAATGCGCTGAACAATTCCTAAAATAGGACCAAAGAATAAGCATAAAATAATGCTTACAATTCGAGAAAGGCCAAAATAATCTCTTCCACTAGTCTTTGCCATATATAACTCCTTGCCTAAATTATACACTACAATTTTCAAAAGTCAAATTTAAAACTTTTAACAGGCAGTTGTGTCAAATAAAATGATAGGATATGATTGAACTATGAAGAAGTTTTGTTTTTTACTTTTGAATGTAGCCTTTACACTGTATGCCTTTGCAGCACAACCACTTTCACAAGCTTTCCCTACCGAATATGAACAGCTTGTCTCTGCCGTTTACACATCAACTTACAGCCAAGAAGAATTAGAACCTTTATTTGAAAAAACAATTTCTGTAAGTCAAGAAAAATACGAGGGACAAGAACAACTGACACTTCTTGCAATGTGTTCTTTTATGAGGGGAATGTACTACTATTTTAATAATGATGAAAAAACTGCTGGCGACTATTTTGACATTGCACAAAACACAATGAATGCCGCTCGTTCAATCGAAAAAACAGCGCTTAACACAGCCCTACTTGCTCAAATTATTATGCAAAATGCAGCGGTAAAAGGATTCGGTTACCAAATTGCAAATGTTCCGGGATTACCAAAATTAATTCGAGAAGCACTTGCACTTGACGAAAATTGCATTCACGCACTCTACATGAAAAACTTTTTTAACTGTACTGTTCCGGCTCCCTACGGCGAAGGTTATCTTAAAGGAGCAGAAGCTATGATTCAACTTTTAGAAAGCGGTCGAACAGTAACAGAACACGAACGTTATAACATGACAGCCATTATTGCATACGCTTACAGCAAAAAAAATCGCAGAGACCTTGCAATAGAATACTACCAAAAAGCTTTACAGATTTATCCGACAAACAAAGAAGTTCTTACCGCACTGTCAGCTCTAAAACCATAAGCAGTAACGACACTCATTGTCATTATTTTGTGTTAATCTAAA
>DMQP01000013.1 GCA_003455655.1 Treponema sp.
CACCACATTCCTGTGAGCGCAAGGGACCTTTTACAGGATGTGACCAAGGTCATATCTACAAACAGAAATAAATTCCGCTTGAAATTCATGCTCATTGTGTGTATTATAGTTAGCGTAATCTATCTTGTAATAGATGAAAGTTCACTTCGAGGAGCATAAATATGTTCAGTTACAAAGAGATTGGTCTAGTTAACTCTAGACACATGTTTGAAGCCGCAATGAAAGGTGGCTATGCAATTCCCGCATACAACTTCAACAACATGGAGCAGATGCAGGCTATCATCCAGGCATGCGTAGAGACAAAGTCTCCTGTTATCTTGCAGGTTTCAAAAGGCGCACGCAACTATGCAGACAAGTTCATTCTTCGCAACATGGCTCGCGGTGCTGTTGAATATGCACACGAACTGGGATGCGATATTCCTATCGTACTGCACCTTGATCACGGTCCAAACTTTGAAGTTGCAAAAGACTGTATTGACAACGGATTTTCTTCCGTTATGATTGACGGTTCTGCACTTCCCTACGACGAAAATGTTGCAATGACCAAACAGGTTGTTGATTATGCCCACAAGTACGATGTTACTGTAGAGGCTGAACTTGGCGTTCTTGGTGGTGTAGAAGACGATGTTTCTGCAGAAAAATCAAAATACACAAAACCTGAAGAAGTAATTGACTTCACTTCTAAAACAGGTTGTGACTCTCTGGCTATTTCTATTGGAACAAGCCACGGTCGCTGTAAGTTTACTCCAGAACAGTGTACAAGACGGGAAGACGGAACTTTAGTTCCTCCTCCACTGGCATTTGATGTTCTTGCAGAAATTGAAAAGAAACTTCCTGGATTCCCCATCGTTCTCCACGGTTCTTCATCAGTTCCTCAGAAATATGTTGCCGAAATTGAAAAGTATGGCGGAAAAATTCCTAACTCTGTTGGTATTCCCGAAGAGCAGCTCCGCAAGGCCGCAAAGAGTGCCGTTTGTAAAATCAACGTAGACTCTGACGGTCGTCTTGCAATGACTGCTGCAATCCGCCGCATCTTTACCGAACAGCCTGATGTATTTGACCCCCGTCTGTACTTGGGTCCTGCTCGTGAAGAACTCAAGAAGATGTATGCCGAAAAGAACATCAACGTCTTTGGTTCTAACGGTCACGCATTCGACTGAGACTGGAACTAACATTCCATCTTGAAAAATAAGCGCGTACATGCTACACTTGTGGTATGTACGCGTTTTTGCTTTTATGTCTTCCCTGTTTGTCTCTTTACCTTATGCTGGCAAACAGACAGTATTCATTTAAATCATTTTTACCACCTGCTCTTATTGGTCTCATTACCGCTATAGCTGTTTGTGCCATTCGCGGATTTTTTATTACCTACACTCACTTGTGGACAGATTCGTTTTTTTCAACCCTTATTTTTGTTACACTTCGCGACACTCTTATTCCAACTGTTATTATGTGTGGCCTTTTCTTTTTGTTCAGCAAAGATACATGGAACTACAAATCTGAATCGGTTGCCCCTCTTATGGGATTTTTCCTTTCAGTTTATATTCCCTTTATAATTCTTTCTGGTTCAAACATGGAAGCTCACACTGCTTTTATGCTTTTAGTTAAGCCACTTTTGATAGCAGCCTTTATTTTATCGCTGTCAGTTTTGGTAAAAAAAGCAGTCAGTTCTTTCAGTAAAAACGACAAACGCTTCGGCTTGATTTTTTCAGCTGCCTGTCTTGTTCTGATGTTTATTCCTGCATTTATTGAAGCATTGTGGTATCTTCACTTTATTTCTATTCTTTGGATTGCACTTACCCTTATCTTTGTTGTAGGAGCAGTCATTCTATATTTGTTCTTTAATCCTAAAGAAGTAAAAGAAGAACGTATACCCATTTTCATGACTATGGATAACTAAATTCTTCATATTTACTAGAAACCTACTAGACAAAGTGCTTGAATTTCTGATACACTGTTTGCCAAGTTGCTAGAGTGTTTTACACACCCAAGGAGGATCGTTGGCAGACAATAAGGGAATGCGCGTGAATGAACAAATCCGCGTACGTGAGGTTCGTCTCATTGACGATGAAGGTAATCAGAAGGGCATTGTCCCGACTATAGAAGCCCTCAAGATGGCTCGTGAGCAGGATCTCGATCTTGTTGAAGTTTCACCAAACGCAAATCCACCGGTTTGCAAAATACTTGACTTCGGAAAATACCGGTTTGAACAGGAGAAAAAACTCCGTGACTCCAAGAAAAACCAGAAAGTATTAAAGCTTAAGGAAATCCGCATGCAGCCCAAAATAGGTGCAGGCGACCTTGACACGAAGGCAAAGCACATTCAGGAATTCCTTGATGAGGGAGACAAAGTAAAGGTAACCATCCGTTTCCGCGGAAGGGAACTTGCTCACACTGAACTCGGATTCGATGTCCTGAAAGAGGTTGAAAAACGGCTTACCGAAGGGTCTTATGTCATGGAAAAAAGTCCCGCAATGGACGGACGCTTTATGTCAATGACACTGGCCTCAAAAGCCAAAAAGTAGAGGTAAAGACATGCCCAAAATGAAGACAAAGAAGTCAGCAGCTAAACGCTATTCGCTGACTGGCACTGGAAAAGTGAAGCACAAGAAGATGAATCTTCGCCATATCTTGACGAAGCGTTCCCCCAAAAGAAAGATGCACCTTCGCCACGCAGCGATGATGTCTGAAGATCAGGCAAAGAAAGTGCGTAAGCAGATGCTTCCTTACGGCTAATCCGTAGGGTTTACTTAATGGAGGAATAAGAAATGCCAAGAGCGATAGATGGAACAAAACGCAAGAATCGTCGTGCTAAAATTCTGAGCCTTGCAAAAGGTTTCTACGGCGACCGCAAGTCAAACTTTAAGGCTGCAAAAGATGCAGTTGTTAAAGCTCTTGACCACGCATACTCTGGACGCAAACTTAAGAAGCGCCAGTACCGCCAG
>DMQP01000135.1 GCA_003455655.1 Treponema sp.
GTTCCCCGAATTTAAGCCCAACAAAACAATAACAGTAACCAACTGGGTGCTTAACGCAATTGTCTTTGTTGTCTTCTTCTTCGTGCCTGGAGCTTTCTCTGCAGTAAACATTACTCTGTCGGGAACTTATGAAATTGTTTCAAACAAAGTCTTTAGTGGTGCTTTAGCTTCGTTCTATCCACTTACTTGGTTTGAAACCATGAACATGCTCTACTTGTTTGTTATTCCTTTTGTAACAATGATTGTAACTTTGGTTCGTGCAGAAAATATGAAGGGAATGCTTGACCGTCAGCGCATGCGTTTGTGTTCTTTGGGAATTTTTACTGAATGGATTGTCATGATTTTGATTAACTTGGGAGCTAAAAAGGTTCCTCTTATGTGGTCATTAATCATGCTTAGCTTCATTCCTCAAGTATTGCTCTTTGTTCAAGCTGCTTGTACTCACGAAATAATTGACTTTAAGACATCAACTCGTCTTGAAACACGCATTATTTTCCGCTTTATTATTCCAGCACTTGTTGCAGGCTCTACCTTCTATTTCTTCTGGCCACTTCTCGAAAGAGGAAAAATTCTTTTCTTCCTTGCATGGGTTGTCGCAAATGTTGCCTTTAACCTTCTTTGGTATTTCCTCACAGAATTCTTAGTTAGCAAAGATTTTATGCGCGACAGAAAGTATGAACCTTTCTTCGAAAAAGCGCTTGCTGCTATTAAATACGAAGGAAACGGTAATGAAATTCCTAAGGAACTTTTCCATGCTTTCCATAAGTATGTAACTGTTTCTCACATGAACATTATGCTTGATTCAGGAGAAGGTGCTCTTGAAACCGTATGGGCAGATGACGACAAAAAGTTTTCTATTTCCTTTGAAGACTCAGGTTTTGATATTCTGCTTAACTTAAAGCATCCAATCGTATTCCGCGAATGGCTTGCTCGTGACTACAACGTTGCACCTGCTCGCGAACAACTTCAGAAAATTCTTTCAGACACTGGCGCTGAAGCATTTATTCTGTTAAACGAAGGTCGTCGTATTATTGGTCTTTTGCTTTTGTACAAAAAGATGGACAAAAACATTTACATGGACTATGACTACAAGGCCTTTACAAAACTGTATTCTCAGTTCTTCCTGGCTGGCTATTATATGAAGAACATGATGAACGAATCTGTTGTCGGAACCGTTAACCGAGAAATCCGCATGTCAGGTCAGATCATTACTTCAATTCAGGAAAACATGGATCTTATTAAAAATGCCAAAGTTGATGCCGGATACAAAATGATTCCTGCACACAACATCGGTGGTGAATTTATTGATATGATCCGTCTTACCGACACTCGCCACATTATTGTTGTTGGTTCAATGAACGGTAAGGGTATTGCTGCATCTATGAACATGGTTATTCTTAAGTCTGTAATTCGAACCTTCCTTTCTGAAATTAAAGACTTTAAGCAACTGGTTGAAAAAGTAAACCTCTTCATTCGTGATGAGCTTCCTAAGGGTTCATACTTTGCTGGTATGTTTGCACTTGTTGATTTTTCTACAGACACAATGTATTACATCAACTGTGGAACTCCTGCTTTGTTTGTTTACACTAAGGCTTATAACAATGTTATCGAAGTTCAGGGTGAAGGTAAGATTTTAGGTTTCGCAAAAGACATTGGTCCCCTTATTAAAGTCAAGAAAGTTAAGCTTGCTCCGGGTGATGTTGTTGTGTCTTGTACCGATGGTCTTATTGAAACGCAGTCTATTCGTAACGAAGCATTTGGTAAAGAGCGTGTTCAGCGTTCACTCATAGAAAACCTTATGTATCCTGCAGGAAAAATTGCTCAGTTTACTTACGATGCACTGGTCAAGTTTACTTCTAAAGAACTTGATGACGACATAACTATATTCGTAATGAAGTATTTGGGAGGTAGCAAATAATGGATCAGTTGTCTTTGCGTGAAAAAAAAGGTGCCAACTATGTTCTTATGGAAATGAATGGTGCCTGTAATGCCTACACCATTTCAGAGTTCCGCGAAAAAGTATATAACAACATTACTCAAACAAATGTTGTACTTGATATGTCAGCTGTAGTTCAAGTTGATTCTTCTGGTATTGGAATTGTGCTTGCAGGCATTAACGACGGACTTAAGTATAAGACAAAACTTTTTATAATGAACCCTTCAGACAAAGCTCGCTATGCATTGGAAAAAACAGGATTTTATGATACATTCAATATCATTCATTCTGTTACAGAGGTTTCTGATGCGTAAATTTTTAACTGCTGGTCTTTGTGGTGCTGTGCTTTTTCTTTGTCTTTCCTGTGGGCAAAAAACGGTAGCAAGGGGTAATGCGGCTCATGCTGCTTCTCCTACTGTTGCTCCCACTTCTTTAGAAACTGATGCTCCTCAACAAATGACAGCAGTAGATCCTGAAGTTGAAAAGTTAGGAGCAGTGCTTTCTTCTCTTTCTGAAAGAGCTAAGGCTGCAATTCCCAACGGAGATCCAAAAGAATTCCTTGCAGATTTACATGCGGTTCTTGCCGTAGAGCAGACTTTCCGTAGTGACGATCTTTCGCTTTATTATCTTATTGATAAAAAACATTATGTCGGTTCTGACTATGAACCCAAAGATCTTATGCCGGTAAAAAACAATGACTTGTGGAATGTTAGCCGCAATGATCTTTCGTTACGACCCGAAGCTTATCATGCCCTTGAAGAACTGTCTCGTGCTGCTCTTGCAGATGGCATAAAACTTATGGTTAGTTCTACATACCGTTCGTATTCTTACCAAGAGCGTTTGTTTGCTCGCTATGTTGCTCAAGATGGAGAAGAACTTGCAGAACGATACAGTGCTCGTCCTGGAACAAGTCAACACCAGTTGGGAGTTGCTGTAGACTTTGGTTCTATTACCGATGACTGGGGCGACACTAAAATGGGTAAGTGGGTGTACAACAATGCTGCAAAGTACGGTTGGTCACTCAGTTTTCCTCAGGGCTACGAAGATGTTACTGGCTACATGTGGGAATGTTGGCACTTCCGCTACATTGGCGTTGAAGCCTGTGAGTTCCAGAAAAAGTGGTTTGGTGACATTCAGCAGTTTATGCTGGAGTTTTTGTACGCTTGGGAAAACTATAAATAATCTATTCGTCTAAATTATGGGGAGCAAGTCCAAAGCGTTCTTCTGGCTGGTGACTGTCGCTTCCCATTGGTTCTACATGAATCATAACATCATACACATCTGAAATTTCATTCCGAATAGCATTTTCTACTTGTTCAGCTTTTTCATGGGCATCGTAAACACTAATGCTAGGGTTTACTTCTATGTCCATGCTTATGTCCCACTTCGAAGCAATTTTTCTAATTCGTGCACGGTGCGGATTAAAAACTCCTTCGACAGAAGTTGCTGCTGAAAAAATTTTTTTGTAAAGCGATTTATCTGTGTTGCCGTCCATAAGTTCCATGTTTAAATCTTTAAACAGCATGACGGCATTTTTTACAACCCAGGCTCCAACAATAAGTGCAATAATGGGGTCTAAGATAGGACAGTTAAAAATACGTGATGCACCTAAACCCACAAGCACTGCTGCAGAAAGTACAATGTCGTTTCGCATGTTTTCTGCATTGGCACGAACAATGTCGGAATTTGCTTTTTTTGCCAAAGCGTATTGCGAAAGAGTTAGCAGTGTTTTTCCGCAAATAGAAATAACAGAAGCTAAAACGGCAACAAGAGAAACTTCTGTAAATGATTGGTCGCTTATAAGACGTTTAAGTGCAGAAATAAACAGTTCACTTCCTGCAAGAAAAATAACAAAGGCAAGAATCATTGTAGCAACTGTTTCTGCTCTCTCGTGCCCCCAGGGATGTTCTTTGTCTCCTGGTTTAGCGATAATGCCACTTATAACAAGGGTAACAATTGCAATCAGTACATCCGTCGAAGAATCAATGCCATCTCCCAATACTGCAAGGGACTGTGACATAAATGCCATAATCAGCTTTATTGCAGCAAGGGCTAGGTTTCCCACCAAAGCAATAACTCCTGCTCGGCGGATGTAAGCTGTTCTTTTTTTTGTTTCCATTTTTATTTTACAACAACATTAACCAGTTTTCCGGGAACAACAATTATTTTTGCAACTGTTTTACCTTCAGTAAATTTCTTAAAGCCTTCGGTTTCTTTTGCCATAGCTTCAAGACTTGCGCTGTCGGCATCTGCACTTGCTTCAAATTTTGCTCTCAGTTTTCCGTTAATCATAACAGGGAATTCTTTTGTGTCTTCCTTGCAGTATTCTTCACTAAAGACAGGCCAACTTTCGTAAGCAACTGTTTTGTCATGTCCTGCTTTCTGCCACAATTCTTCGCCTAAGTGAGGAGCGTAGCAGGCAAGCATTTTAACAAAACCTTCCCACATTGCGCGAGGAATAGATTCAGCTTTGCTTGCTTCGTTGATAAAAATCATCATCTGACTTATTGCAGTGTTGAAGTTTAAACTTTCAGTGTCATCACTTACTTTCTTTACGGTCTTTGCGTATGTTTTGCGCAAGTCAGAAAGTTTTTTGTCTTCAATCTTTCCAGTAATGTCAATGTCTGAAAGTGGTTTTTCACCAATAGCCCATACTTTTTCGAGGAAGCGGTTTACACCAATTAAGCCCTGAGTGTTCCACGGTTTTGAAACAGTAAGTGGTCCCATAAACATTTCGTACATGCGAACACTGTCTGCTCCGTACTGTGCAATCATTTCGTCTGGATTAACAACATTTTTGAGAGACTTACTCATCTTTGCAATAATGCGTTCAAGTTTTTCGTGAGTGTCTTTGTCTTCAAAAACACCGGGGCTTACTTCAACTGCCTGGTCTACGGGAATAAGAGATTTTGCTTTGTTCTGGAAAGCAAAAGAAGTAATCATTCCCTGATTGATAAGACGCTGGAAAGGTTCTTTTGTACTAACTGCTCCAATGTCGTACAATACTTTGTGCCAGAAGCGGCTGTATAAAAGGTGAAGTACTGCGTGTTCTGCTCCGCCGACATACAAGTCTACCGGCATCCAGTATTCTTCTGCTTCTTTTGAAACAAAGGCTTTGTCATTTTTGGGATCCAAATAGCGAAGATAATACCAACAACTTCCTGCCCACTGAGGCATAGTGTTTGTTTCTCGTTTTGCTTTACCACCGCATTTAGGACATGAACAGTTAACCCAGTCTTCAATTCCTGCAAGGGGAGATTCTCCTGTTCCTGTTGGCTGATATGTTTTAACATTGGGAAGTTCAAGAGGCAGTTCTTCTTCGGGAACAGGAACAGTTCCGCATTTGGGACAGTGAACCAAAGGAATGGGTTCTCCCCAGTAACGCTGACGGCTGAAGACCCAGTCGCGCAGTTTGTAGTTAACTGCTTTTTTGCCGATTCCTTTTTCCGCAAGAAATTCAAGCATTTTTGCAATGGCGTCTTTTTTGTTAAGTCCGTTAAGGAAGTCTGAGTTTACGTGAATGCCGTCTTCGGTCCATGCCTGTTGTTGAACATCAACTTCGCTCTTCAGAACTTCAATAATGGGAAGATTAAACTTCTTTGCAAAGTCCCAGTCGCGAGTGTCGTGTGCAGGAACAGCCATGATAGCACCTGTTCCGTAAGAAATAAGAACATAATCTGCAATCCAAATAGGAATGAGTTTTCCGTTTACTGGGTTTATTGCATAGCTTCCACTAAATACACCAGTTTTGTCTTTAGCAAGATCGGTACGCTCCAAATCTGATTTTTTTGCAGCTGCTTCTACATAGGCTTCGACAGCCTCTTTTTGTTCACTCGTGGTAAGCGTTTTAACCAGTTTGTGTTCTGGAGAAATAACCATGTAAGTTGCGCCAAAGAGTGTGTCACATCTTGTGGTGTAAACGGTAAGTTTTTGGTCTGTAGCTTTGCCATCTTTGTCTGCAACGGTAAAGTTTACTTCTGCACCTTCGCTTTTTCCGATCCAGTTTTTTTGCATAAGCTTTACGCTTTCTGGCCAGTCAAGTCCGTCAAGATCTGACAGAAGTCGTTCTGCATAAGCGGTAATTTTTAAAATCCACTGACGAATTGTTTTGTGAGTAACTTCAGCACCACAGCGGTCACAGTGACCTTCTTTAACTTCTTCGTTTGCAAGACCTGTCTTACATGAAGGACACCAGTTGATAGGTGTTTCTGCTTCGTAAGCAAGACCTCTTTTGTACAATTGTAAGAAAATCCACTGAGTCCACTTGTAGTAGTCACTGGTACAAGTTATAACTTCGCGGTCCCAGTCGTAAGAAAAGCCCAAAGCTTTTATTTGCTGAGTAAAGTGTTCGATGTTTTGGAAAGTTGTTGTTGCAGGATGAGTTCCTGTTTTGATTGCATAGTTTTCTGCAGGAAGACCAAAGGCATCGTATCCCATAGGATGCAGAACATTGTAACCCTTCATGCGAAGATACCGACACCAAATGTCAGTAGCAGTGTAGCCCTCCGGATGTCCAACATGCAGTCCCGCTCCCGAAGGATAGGGAAACATGTCCAAAACATAGCGTCTTTTATCTTTAGGAAAGCGAGCATCTTCAGTAACGCGGAAAGTCTTGTTACTATCCCAATATTTTTGCCACTTAGGTTCAATGTTTTTAAAGTCATAATTAGACATATCTTATCTCCTTGTAATAACCGTTTTATAAGCAGACTGGCAAAAATA
>DMQP01000159.1 GCA_003455655.1 Treponema sp.
CCAGTCTCTTTTTGCTTACCTTGCAGATTTAAGTCCTAATGTACTTGCTATAAAAATTGACGGTCCTACCAAAGAAGACTTTGCTTGGGGTTTCCGTGCAGGATTCATCACCTTTGGATGTAAAGGCATGACCGACGCTCAGTATGATGCTTTGGTAAAAAAACTTATGGGCGCAATTCGTTCTTCAGTTTCTTGTGCATCGACTCCGCCACAGTCACTTTTGTTGCGTGCCTTCAACGATTCTAACTACGAAAACGAAAAAGCTCAGTTCCGTGCAATACTGGAAAAACGCTATGTAGCAGTAAAGACATTTGTTTCAAGTCACACAAGTAAAGAACTTGAAGTTCTGCCTTTTAATTCTGGCTACTTTATGGCTTTCCACACAAAGACCGTTGATGCAGAACAGTTGCGTCAAACTTTGCTTAAAGACAGAGGCATTGGAACTATTTCTATAGATGCTCACACTTTGCGCGTTGCCTTCAGCAGTCTTGAAGAAAATTTAATTGAGACTGTTTACAGTGCCATCTACGAAGTTGCGGACAGTTTGTCTCATGCGTAAGTTTTTTTCGTTTGCACTTGCTCTTGCAGGATTATGCACTCTCATTTCTTGCAGTTCTAAAAAAGAAGAACCGCTTGTTATTTGGACAAGCTGCAAAGAGTTTGCAACTTATGTCGAACAGTTTAATGCGTCTCACGAAAATGCAAAGGCAGTTTTGGTTTACAAGGAACAACCAGCACGAGCCTTACCTCCGGCAAAAGACGAACAAACTCCAGACCTTATTATAGGTTCTTGGCTTAAAAACTCGACAACACGAAAATACTTTACTCCCCTCGACTACATGTTTCAAGAACGTGACTTAAACCGTTCCATTTTTTACAGTCAGCTTATTGATTATGGTGTTATAAACGAAAAGCAGTATTTGGTTCCCATAAGTTTTAACATTCCCGCTATTGCTTACGATGCAAGACAAGAAGAAAATCTTCCTGCAGGAAAGTCACTTACACTCAATCAAATAAAAGAATGTGCCAAAGCCTTTAACACAACAGACAAAGCAGGCAACTTTACTGCTATGGGTTTTGCACCAGTGTGGGATACCGACTTTCTGTATTTGGTGTCAAAGATTCAGGGAGCATCTTACCGCGAAAAGGGCAACAGTTTTTCTTGGAACGAATCTGCAATGGAACAGACTATTCGTTACCTGAGGGCATGGACACTTGACTGTAACAATGACTCTACTGCGGAACAAAACTTTCAGTTCAAATACCTTACTATGCCTGAATACAAACAGGTTATTTCGGGACGCACACTCTTTGCTTACATGACAAGCGATCAACTGTTCACTCTGTCACCCTCACAGCTGCAACCGCTGTCATTTAGATGGGTTCAGTCTAACGGTATGAGTTCAGTTGTAGATTCCATAATAACCGTAGGTTTATACAAACACGCAAAACACAGTTCACAGGCTGAATTGTTCTTAAAGTGGTTTTTTACAACACAAACGCAAGTAGAGCTTATTCAAATTCAAGAAGATATGAAACTTGACACTCGCATTTTTGGAATTGCATCAGGATTTTCTTCTATTGCGCAAGTTAACGAAGCCTGTTACCCAACTCATTACAGTCAACTGTTAGGAAAGCTCCCCGAAGCATCATCGCTTACACTGCCTAACATTCTTCCCTACCGTTGGACAAGCCTTAAACAGCAAGTAATTATTCCCTACTTGCAGCAAAGTTCTGACACCAACGCCCTGGAAGCTGTAGAAGACTTACCTAACCGTATTGCCGACTGGAGCAAGCAGTTCTTCTAAAGTCATTTTTATAACCCTTAATGTTTTTATACGGTCTTGCCGATACTTAAAACGAGGCAAGATTATGGTTTCAAACGACATTACTTTGAACGCATCATCTTATAGCAATCTCTTTGGAAGCGGTTTTGGCGCTCTGTACGTACCCGTAAGCCCCAGTGCTGTTGTGTACGCTCAGTTTGACCATATTCACGGAATTGCAGCTTCATCTGGTCAGAACGGTGTTTCGGTAAACCGCATTTCTATTTTGAACGCACTTATTGAACAACTGGTTTCCATGAAAACACAGGGTTCAGACAATAAAAATATCCTGCCAGATAGCTCAGAAGCATTAGAACTTTCTGAAGCCCAGCAGGATATGCTTATTCAGTCATATCAAAAACAAATTTCTGATTCAATTTCTCAGGCACAGGAACAGGGACTGTATGGTTTTGCAGGCCTCATGCCCCAGTCCGGCACCGTCTTTAACATTGTAGCCTAAACTAAGTCCACAAAAGCCACAAAAGTACAGCCGCAGCAAGTGTTGTTATAACCGTAAAGGGAACTCCAACCTTAAGCCATCCGCTAAACTTCATGGGGTAGCCTTCTTTTTTGAGAATTCCCATAGACACTATGTTAGCACTTGCACCAAAGGGAGTAAGGTTTCCGCCCAAACAAGATCCAACTAAAAGCGCAAACATGTACAGTTCGTTTCTTATGCCAATAGCTTGAGCCATACCCGCTGCAACAGGAAGCATAGCAATAATGTAGGGAACATTATCAACGAATCCGCTAATAACAATAGAAACAAGCAAAATAACAATAAAGCCTGCAATAACAGAACCGTTTGTAAGACCAGAAAGGAAGTGAGCAAAATCGTCAAGAAGACCTGTTTCTCGAATTGCTCCGATTACCACAAAGATTCCAATCAGAAAGAAAATTGTTTCCCAATCTAATTCTTTGGCAAGAGTAATTGTTTCGGCAGTTGATTTACGCTGCAAGAAACGGTACCAAAGAAGACCTACAATTCCCAAAGCAAGAACAAAAAGTCCACTCAAATATTCAAAACTGGTGTGAATGAACGAAACTGCTGCAAGACCAAAAATCATTGAAAGCAAAAGAACTAAGGGGAACCAAGAAACTACAGGTTCTTTTTCAAGTTCAATTTTGTTTTTTCCTGCTTTTGTAAAGAAGAAATAGAAGAAAGCACAACCAGCAATCATTCCCGTCTGAACAATAAAGAAAATAGAAAGGCGACCGTCGTGAACAAAGAAGTCATTAAAGTTGTATCCTGCAAAACTTGCAAAAATCATTGATGGCGGATCTCCTACCAAAGTTGCTGTTCCTTCAAGATTGCTCATAACCGCAAGACCTATCATAAAGAAAGTAGGATTAAGCTTTAACTTTTTGCACAGAGCAAGAGCAATAGGTGCCATAACTAAAACCGTTGCAACATTTTCTACAAAGATAGAAATAATTCCGGTCATAGCTAAAATGGCAACAATGGCAAGACCTGTATTCTTTGAGTGCATGACAATGGTATCTGCAATGCGTGCTGGAACTCGAGAATAAATGAACAAGGCAGCAATAATCATACTACCCAAATAAATCATAAGAACATTCCAGTTGATTACATCTTGGAAAGCATGTACAGGTGCATAAAGGCGAGCTGGTGCATCTCCGGAAAGAGCAAGAATGTCTTCTGGTAACTTAAAGAGCGCATCGGGGAATATAATGCCTAAAATAATAACTATAACTGCGGCACAAGAAGTAAACCACACTTTTTTATTTTGAAATGCTATAACCAGTGCATACATGACTATTGCTAATGCAAGCACAACCCATTTCAACTGTTCCATAAAAACTCCTTTATCTAAAATAGCGGGCTGTTAGCGCTTGTGCAAACAACTCTGCTTTTCTAAATGTCTGAATCATTAGCGGGGCAAAAAGCGGTATAATCTGTCGGAACTTTTTAAATCCCTTTGACTGAGCAAATGCTCCACGAATAATCTGTGTCTTAACAATACTAGAAGCTTCTTCCATAAGCAAGGGTATAAATCTAAAAATAATGCCTACCACAAGCACAATGTTTCTTACCACTGATTTTTTAATAAGAGCAATTACTATTAACAAATCAGAAAGTCCATCAAGCAACTGGCGCTCATCAATTGTATAGACAAAGATACCCATTGTAATAACACAAGAAATAATGCGCAAGACTGAACAAATACACAATTGAATCTTTGACGGCGTAACCATAAACCAACGCAAATCAATATAGCGAATTTCATCAGGCTGTGCTGGAAAGAAAATAAGTTGCATTACTACAATAAAAAGAATCCAAGGCAAAAACTTTAAGACAGCAAGCAGCGGTTTTGAAAGCGGGTATCGGGCAAGCAAGGCATACAAAACAGAAAGAGCAAGCATAGAAGCACAAGGAACAAGCGTCTTAAAAGCAATAGAAAATGCAAAGACAGTAAGAAAAACCAAATACTTAAGTACAGGCGGTAATTTTGAAACAGGCGATGGAGGAATTTTTGGATCTGCTAAAAAAGAAGAAGCAGCTTTTCGTATACCCAAAAGCATTTCTGCATTTCGAACAGGTGGCATATCGGTAAGAGACTGTTCAGAACTTTCGCTTTGACAAGAAGGAGCTTTTTGTATTAGTTCATTCCATGACAATTCTCTATCTGCAAACTGAGCTTCCTTCATGCGGTGAGTAGTGAATAAAACCGTTTTGCCCTCTTGTGCAAGTTGTCTAAGCAAAAGCAAAATAGTTCGTCTTGAACTTGCATCCAAACCGGCAGTGGGCTCGTCAAAAAGATAGACATCTCCATCTAAGGCAACAATTCCTGCAAGTGACAGTTTACGCTTTTCTCCTCCACTCAAACGGAAAGTCTGGCGGTCTGCAAAATCTGCAAAGGGAACTCCCGCTACATCCATTGCATGCATAACACGTTGCTTTAACTTTTTACCAGTAAGACCTTGCGTGCGTGCGCCAAAAGCAACATCATCTGCGGCGAAGGGTTCAAAGAGAGCAGCTTCTGTATCCTGTAAAGCAAGCAGAGGCCGAGAAACAGACTGTATTGTTCCCTCGGAAGGAATTAAAAGACCAGCAAGACATTCAAGCAATGTAGATTTTCCGCAACCTGAAGGACCAGTAAGTGCGGTAAGCGTTCCTTTTTGCAAAGTAAATGAAAGTTTTTCAAACACTTGTCGTTCTGCGTAGGAAAAAGAAAGTTCTTTAACACGAAGCGAAAGAGGTGCCTGTTCAAAAGGAAGTGCACTCTGTTTTGCTTGTATCAACTGTTCATCAGAACCAAAAACCAAATTCACTAAAGACGCCTTTGCAAAAAACTCAGAAGAAGAAC
>DMQP01000226.1 GCA_003455655.1 Treponema sp.
GTTCGTCCAGGAATAATGCGTGCCGGAGGAATACTAATGTTGTATCCGCGGAAAGTTCCTTTTTTCCATTCACCAGAAGCAAGCATGCCAGGAGTTACTTCACCAATTTCGTTACCAGTAATGCCTGCTTTTTTTAGTCCTTCAACAACTTCGCTGAATGCAGAAGTAAGTTTATAGACAACAGTTTCTCGTTCAATTGTTTTAAAAGGAGTTTCTGAAACACCACGCTTTTTTGTAAGACCTGACATAACATCAAGTTCTTCTTTGCTAAGTGTTGCAGCATCAAGCTGACCGTTTTCTGTTTCTGCTGCTTTTTTAATAAGAGCGTTAGTAACTGCAATTCGTGAAGGAACAGCTGCTCCTGTGTATTCGGCTTTTTTTTCGGCATTCATTTTAAGAACACCTTCTTTGCTTAAGTTACCGAATGCAGATCCAACATCTTTATTTTCTATGCCCAGTGCAGTTGCAATCTGCGGAAGAAGTTGCGCACCGTTATCTTTAAGATATGCAATAATGCGTTCTTCTGCTGTTCCGTTTTTTGCAACAATGCGACCAAAGTCTGTAAGTTCGAAATAAGTGTGGGCTGTACGAGCGGTTTCTGACAGAAGGTGTTTTCCACTTAACCAACTGAATGCTTGGTTAGCGTGTCCTTCTTTGTAGCCCAATTCTTTTTGAAGACGTTCTGAAGTAAGTTCATCAGACAGTCCGTACTTTAACAGCACCTTTGTTTCCAGCGGGTGCAGATTCTTGATTAGCGTTTTAATATCAGTCAATTTACAATCCAACTTGAAACGCAAGAAACGCTGACTACTCTAATGGGTTGCCAGCGTTTACAAGAGTTTCCCTCTTAATATAGTTGTGAACGAAAATCTATATTTCGAACACACACAGTATGTGACATACCTTAGCGGGTGAATGTTACGTGCGAGCAGTATTCTGCCATGCGGATGCCGCGCTCGTCTTTGTAGTAACGAACTTTATCTTTGCTTTGGTATGTGTAATGCTTGTATTTGTTTTGTACAGCAAAGTCTTCGTAAACACCAATAGCTGTGTTCATAGCTTCTCCACGGTCAAAACCTGAAGCCATGCAAGTGTAGTAAAGACGAACAACACCTGTTAATGGTGTCCATTCCAGTTCCATTTTAACCTGAGATGCGCTTGGATGCAGTTCCTGGTAAGTGTCTTCAATTTCGATTACCTGTGTGCCAGTGTCAGCATAACTGTCAAGCGATTCTGTGTCGTAGTTACCAGCAGTTGACTGTGCAGATACAGCAAATACTGCAGCAAAGGCAATCAGTGCGCATGCGAATATCTTTTTCATAGAGATTCCTCCTTGATAAAATCAGTACTGTGTGTACTCTACTATTTTATCAGTTTGCATAAAAAAATCAAGGTCAACAGTATATCGACCTTCTGATATATAAATACGTGGCTCTCCGACAAGTAACAGTTTTCCCCAAATTTCTTTGGGCTTGTTCTTTATCTTTCGACGCCAGTATTCATGTATAGCATTTTTTGCAGCTTCTGCAACTGCTTGTCGAATTCCATCCATGCCAGCGTAGACTGGACCCTGCCCTGTACCGTGCACTTTGGGATTTGTTATGGAATTCCATCGTTCATAATCTAACTGCTGAACCATTGTCCTATTGCAGTAGGCCCAAGAAAATAACTTTCCGTCAACAGCTTCTGGGTCATGGTAAGTTATAGGATTATATGACTCGTCAAATTCACGGATAAAGGCTAGTTCAAAGTATTCGCTTACACCCCGCAGATTGTCTTTGGGTGTGTAGTCAAAAGTCCAGCCGTTTATCATGCCGTTAAGCAAAAAGGGTGCAACTTGTTTGGTGCGTGTAATTGCTGTGGAAAAAAGATCTGTTTTGGTAAGAGAGTTTCCGTCTTGATTTTGTGGAACTGAATTTTGTGTAGAACGCAATTGTTCATAATTTTCTTCATCACCAAATAATCCGGGAAAGGCATCTACTTCTGCCCAAACAGAAATACGCAACTGATCATGCTGAGATGGAACTTGTGCATTACAAAGGAAGGCGCTTGTTATGAAAAGGGAACAAAAAGCTAAAAAATGAATCTTTACCTGCGCCATGCATTTCTCCAAACGGATATAGGATTCAGCCCCATGCGCAAAACTAAATACAGCCATGCAACAAAAAATCCTATGAGGTGAGCAAAGTGTGCCACATTCGAAGTAGAAAAAATTTGACTCACAATTTCAATAACAATGTAGGCAATAATAAGTAACGGAGCGGGAACGGGAATAATTCCCCAAATAGAAATAATGCTGCGAGGAAAAAGTGTTGCATACACCAGTAAAACAGAATACACAGCTCCACTTGCACCAATAAGAATAGAATTGTATGTTCCTGTAAAATAGTAAAAAGCAAGACTTATAGCGCCACCAACAATTCCACACAAAAAATACAAAAGCAAAAACTCTGAAGAACCGACAGTTTTTTCAACTCTTACTCCAAAGAAAAAAAGACACAACATGTTAAGAACAACATGCATGAGACTGCCGTGAGTAAAAAGATATGTTACTAATTCAAACCAAAAGTGAGCGCCCAACACTCCGGTAACACTAAGCCCTAAATACTGTACTGTCCCGGGGAACAAACGAGTAAAGGCATACATCAATAGATTAACTGCAATGATGATATAGGTTGCATAGTAATAGCTATATTTGAGTGGAGTTCGTAAAAAATTTTTCATGACCATTATTTACCGTTGAGTGCATTACTGGCAGAAGAAATAACTGAAGGATCTGCAAAGGTAATACGGTTGCGACCGCTGCGCTTAGAAATGTACAGAGCTTGGTCTGCTTGATCGACAAGCAGTTTTGCTGAGGTAATAGGATTTGATTCTGTGTTAAATTCTGCAACACCGCCAGAGATAGTGACTTTCATGTGTTGATCTTCGTAGAAGAAGTCAAATGTTTCTACACGCTTTCTAATGCGTTCTGCAACAGCGACTGCTTCTTGTGCACTGGCGTTAAGCAACATAACCGTAAACTCTTCACCACCGTAACGAGATGCCATGTCTGCTCCACGGATGCTGTTTTTGATAATTCGAGCAACTGTTTGTAGCACATAGTCACCGCATGCATGTCCGTATGTGTCATTGAATTTTTTGAAGAAGTCAATGTCGAACATAATGACGCTCAGTGATTTGTCTGAAGAAAGTGCTTCATCAAGACGGTCGGTAAGCATGTTAAAGAAGTAGTACTTAAGTTTGAGGTGAGTCATCATGTCGGTAGATGACTGTTCAACCAGTGAAGTACTGTTAACTGCAATGGCTGCAAGGGATGCAATAATGTAGACTTCGCTTTTTTCGTATTCAGTGTAGTCTTCATCAATGATGTGTTCACCCAAAACAAGAATTCCGTTGACACGATTTTTTAGGTTAAGGGGAACAATAAAGGTTGGATGCAAAGATTCAAGAAGTTCAATATCTGGACAATCTGGGCCAACTGCTTCTTTTAATTCTTGCAGAGTAAGACCCCGTGTCTGTTTACTAAGTACACTTATAATGGGAGAAGTTCCCATAATTGAATAGTCACGAGTTGCGTCTGGTTCTATACCGCTATAGTTGAGACCCATACTGTAGACCATGCTGTCTAAAGCTTCAAGCACAAAAAGTCCTGCGCCTAAAACACGCATCTGAGCCATAACGATATATAAAATGGATTCTACCAGTGTTGAAAATTCGAGGGTAGTACAAAGAGAACGACAAATTTCTAGTTGCTGTTGTAAGTCGTAAACTTTTTTTTCGTATTGGGCAATTTCAGCATCATACTGTTCTGGCGTAAAGACACTGCCTTTATTGGGTTCACCCTGAGAATTTTTCTTCTGTTTCTGTTTACGGGTATTCGCCATGTGCTGATATCTGCTCCTACTTGCCAACTGAACCTATTATAACATAATTTTTCATTATTTCAAGGAAAATCTTCCATTGAGAGTACTGAACTTCAAGCTGTTCTGATGTGTCGTGGTTGCGGGAAGATACCATAAGAACTTTAAGGTTACTTATAGCATCTGGTGTTGGCTTTTTGTAATCAAGCAAAACTTCGCCAATGTAATTGTAAAGCCGATGAACATTGGTTACTTCCATTTGGAGAATTTCTTTTGCTTTTTGGTTGAGTTTATCGACATTTTCTTTAAGACGGTTTGCAAAGGCTGTGTCTTTGTGGCTGTCACGTATAAGACTTGAAAGGTTTGCTTCGTCAAATTCGTTTCCGCGTTCAAAATTCTGCTCAAATTTTGCTATACGATCTAACATGTCATTACAAGTGTAGACTGCAGCTGAAAAGTCAGATTTGTATGAGGGATTGTTAAAGAATCCTTCTATAACAATATCATTCATAAGAGCTTTAACCTGTTCGTTATAAAACATGGTCATAAAGGTTTTGAGTATTTGTAGCGGTAAAACATAAGAAAAAGAAACTTGGGTACTCTGTTTAAGTTGTGTGTTGAATTCGTTGTTGTAACCCTGCAAGACTTCAAGCGGAGTGTCGCCAAAGAGTTCGTGCAGTTCGCTTGTAATAGTTTCGTCTTGAATTTCAGTTTTAAGACGGCTTTCGTCAACACTGAAACGCATTTCAAGATAATCTGCATAAGACTGAGTATAGCGTTTGTCGTAAGTTGCTTTTGTTGGTTTAAATTCGGGGTCTTTTTTTGCAACACAGATAAGGTCTTTTAAAATCTCTGGGTCAAGAATACGCTTTATAACGCTCTGCATTTTTTTAAGACTTTCCATGAGCGTTTTTTCCATTCCATCAGGCATAATGCCACCGTGCAAAATCTTGGCAAGTGCAAGTATAGCGTTACCGTCGGGCACAGTTATATCCATTCCCGAAACAATAAAGTAGAGGTCACAGAGACTACTGTCTAACAGATCAGGCGGTATGGCTTGGAAAGCAGGTTGATAAGTAAGTGATGTCGAAAAGTTAACATCGAAGAGTCGAAGCGCTGTTATGTAGCTGTAGTGGCATAAGTCGTTAAGTTGAGCAAGGTGATTGAGTACTGTATTAATAGAAAGAAAACTTGATGTTCCCAGTTCGCGGATAACATTCTGCAATTTGTGATGTTCACCTTCAAAATAACGGTTAAGCGATTTTGCTTCAACGGCACCAGCTTTGCGTTTTTCGTAAGCCAGACTGTCTAAGGTTTGAGATGCTTCTGCAGAAAAACCAGTTAACAGTAATTGTTCCTGAAAGCGTCCATTACGGGTCATGTCATCGGAAAAAAGTGTGCTTGCAAGCAAAGATTCAATTGGTTTGGAATAAACATAAAGTATTCGTAGTGCTTCGGCAAAATTTTCATGCACTAAGTCGCCTTTGTAAACTACTGGCCTAAAGTTGTGGAGATCGGTTTCTATTTTTCGTAAGGCCTGGCGCTTTTTCACCTCTGGCGAGGAAGAATTAAATAAGTTCTGAAAAAACTCCACTATCGCCTGAAAGAACGACATGATTTTCCATTATACCAATGTATGCTATTTTATACAAGTCTTATATTGGGCATTGTGCTCATATAGGGAGCAAAGAGTGACTTGTAGTCTTCTACGGTAAGTGCTTGCACAATCTGTTTTCGTAATTGAGCACCGCCTCGTATGCCACTACTGTAGGCACAAAACTTTTTGCGCATATCAAGACAAGCTCCTTTTTCACCTTTGTATTCAACATTAAGAGCCAGTTCTCTAAAGCCTGCTTTTAAACGTTCTTCAAGTGCTTCTTGTTCATAACTTCCTGTCGTCAAAAACTGTTTGGTTCGCATAAACAAAAAGGGATCTCCCATAGCTCCGCGCGCAAACATAACACCGTCAACTTTTGTTTGTAAAAGCATTTCTTTTGCTGTTTCCGGAGTATTTGCATCGCCTGATCCAAACACTGGTATACGACCATTCACCAACTGAACTACTTGCGCAAGAATACCCCAGTCACTTTTACCTTCGTAACCCTGAGCCCTCGTTCGTGCATGAAGGGTAAGTGCATCGGCTCCTGCTTCTAGAGCAGCTGCAACGGTTTCAGGCCAAGTAATGTGTGACGCATCCCAGCCACTTCGGATTTTTATAGTAACGGGAATGTTGCCACGCTCCGGATGTTCTTGGGCATATTCTGCAACCGCCTGTTTTACCGCCTTTAATATAGAAAACAATCGATCGGGTTCTTTAGTAAGCATGCTTCCTGCACCACTTTTTACTATTTTGGGAACAGGACAGCCTGCGTTTATGTCAATACAGTTGCAGTCGGTACGCTCTAGAACCAGTTTTGTTCCCCGAGACATAACATCTGCATTACCGCCAAAAATTTGTACGCTATAGACTTTTTCTGACGGAGCACGAGCCATAAGTTCTTCTGTTTTGAGTGAACCGCGGGTAAGTGCTTCTGCGCTCACCATTTCGGTAGTACACATACTGGCACCGTATTCAACACACAGCGACCTAAAGGCACGGTCACTGTAACCGGCAATAGGTGCTAAAAAGAGGTTTCCGTCAAGAGTCAGTTTTTTTGTTCCGTCAGCGCCAATGGTAACGCTATGGTAGAGGCACGATTCGGCTGTTTTGCTCATTCTTCGGGTAAGTTGAAGATTTTGCAGCTGTTTTTCCACAACTGAACACTTAATGCTTCCAAATCCATTTCCAACATTTCTGCAAGGAATTTTGCAGTTGAAGGCAAATAGGCAGGCATAGTGCGTTTTTTCTCGCGGAATTCAGCAGGAATCATAAAGGGACTTTCTGTTTCTATAAGAATTCTGTCTACCGGAATGTTCAAAACGGTTTCGTGCAAATTGCGGGCATTGCGGTAAGTCAAATTTCCAGCAAAAGAGAAGTAAACGTTTAATCCAGCGTCCAAACAGTTGCGAGCATATTCTGCATTTTCGCTATAACAGTGGAAAATAGCTCCTTTTTGGGGAATTCGGTCTAACAGAATTTCGAAAATGTCTTTTCCTGCGTCACGATTGTGAATAATGACCGGTTTGTCGTGCTTTTGTGCAAGTTCCAGCTGAGTAATAAAAAGTTCAATCTGGCTGCGTTTGTCGCCAAACTGCTTGTAATAGTCCAAACCTGTTTCTCCAATTGCAACAACATTAGGCAGAGAAACACTTTCTTCTATTGTTTTAACCCAATCTTTGCCAGGTGTAGTAACTTCTGACGGACCTACTCCTACTGCGTGGTAAATTCCGTTAACAGACTTAAGAGCTGCATATTCTTTCTTAAAGTCGTGAAGTGAGTTGTTTATGCTGACAATGCGTGTAACTCCAGCGCGTTTTGCTTGCTGAATAACACGGATTTGTTCAATAGGGTCATCGTATATCAACCCTATATGGGCGTGAGTATCAAAAAACTGCATGGCTTTCTTCCTCAGTAAATAGCGATGGTAAAGAGGGAACCTCTCCTTACCGATAATGGTAACACAGGACTGCTCACAAGTCAAGGAAAATTTGACAGAATCAGGTATGTATGATATGATGTCAGAATAAAGTTTGGGCGGCAAGGAGTTTTTGTTGGCACGCGCAAGAAAGTACAAAAAGCTTGAAAAAAATGTTGTTTCTCGTCTCTTGCAAGGAATTGGCTCTTGTTTTTCTGCCATTGGAAATTTCTTTGTTGCTGTTGTTAAACTCTTAGACCGCAAATTAACTGTCATGATTGTTCCCCACTCACAGGGAAAAATGCTCAGTTTTAAAACAAATGTATTTGCACTTATTATGGGCACTGTTGTTCTGGTAGGAATAGGTTGTTCTTTTGTTCTTACTAACCGTCGCACTATTGGAACAGGTGCAGAAATCAGCAGATTAAAAGAAGAAAACCGCGAAACACTCGCAAGCCTCGACGAACTGCGTGATGAAAACAACAATCTTCTGCAAACAGCAAAACGCTTCCAAACATCACTTAGTCAGTCTCTTTCTCTCTTAGGCATTAACGACAGCACATCAACTTCAAACTTTACTCAACAGAACTCTGACCTTGCAGGTTTGTTCAATACACAAGATGTTGTGCCTGGTTCACTTAAAGAAACTGCCGACATTCGCCAACTTAACTCTTATTTGGAAAGTGCAGTTGAACCAGTTGAACAGATTGGTAAAATGCTTGAAACACAGAATGCACTTTTTTCTGACATTCCTAACATTTGGCCAGTTAAGGGTGGCATTGGTCATATCTCTATGGCATTTGGTCAGAATGTTCACCCCATTACTAACCAGTGGTACATTCACAAAGGATTGGACTTTAGTACTTACCGCACCGGAGACCCAGTTATTGCAACTGCAAATGGACAGGTTGTTACGGTAGGACATGACGACAGTTTTGGTAACTATGTTATCATCAAACATAAATACGGATTCTATACACGCTATGCTCACCTTAATACAGTTCGTGTTGCAAAAGGTCAGCAAGTAACCCAAAGACAAATTATTGGTACCATCGGTAACACAGGTATTACCACTGGTCCTCACTTGCATTACGAAGTTCATATTGGTTCAGACGTTGTTGATCCGGCTAAGTACATAAACATTAAGTAACGGCGGACTCATGGCACTCTTTAGCGACGACATTGCATTTAAAACCATCATAGGTGAAGGGTCTTCAATAAGAGGAGACCTCAAGATAAGCGGCATGGTTCGCATTGAAGGTGACATAGACGGTAATATAGAAACAAACGGAAATTTATTTGTAAGCGAAAAAGCACGTGTGCGCGGAAACATTCAAGCTCGTTCCGTAACCGTTTGTGGCATTGTTCAGGGAAACATTATTGCACCAGAACATGTTCAGTTGTTTGCAACAAGTGCAGTCTTAGGTGATATTCAAACACATAGACTTTCTGCAGAAGAAAATGTTCTTATTCAAGGACATTGTATTGCTCTTTCTGATAACGCACTGTATGAAAATGCAGCAACTAAATGGAACGACACTCAGGCTATTACTTCTCGAGCAATTCTTGAACCCATTCATATTCAGACAAAGCAAGAAAAGACAGCAACTCCACAAGAGGAAAAGGTTTCGCAAGCAGATGGGCAAACAACCTTTACTCCCATAACTTTAGGAACAAAAATTCGATAGGGCTTAACAATGGCAGGCGTTGATTCAATCACCAGCAACCTTTACTTTCAGGCTGCAAGCATGACCGCCGCATCTCAAGCTTCAAAAGCAAAAAAAGAAGAAGAAACTCAAAAGACAAAACGTTCTTCATTTTCTTCAGCAATGGAAAAAGCCCATGTGTTGCATCAACTCGAACAAGAAGGTTTTCCCCCTGAACTTGCAGACAAATCTATAGAAGATGCTGTTATTTTTTTGAAAGATGAAGCAGATATGGCAGCAGATCGTCTTAAAGAAACGCAGACTCAAGAACAGTTTGTTGACTATCGCAAAAAAGTAAGCAGGTTCTTACGCTATCTTGAACGCAACAATTTTGAAATAGAATATATCAAGCGTCCGAAGATAAAGAAAAACGGTCAGTTTGTTGAACGAGATCCCTATAAACAAGTTGTCATCATTAATCAAAAACTTGAACAAATAGCAGAATGGCTTTTGAGTTCACACAGAGATGCACTGACACTACTTGCAAAAGTCGATGAAATACAAGGCCTAATGGTAGACTTGATGGCAAGTTGAGTGATAGAATAAAAGTATGTCAGATATTTTTGAAAATGATATAGATTCAGAAGAAACAGACCTTTCTTCTCTTGAAGATAACGATATTGAACAAACCTCAGACGACGAAGATTATGTGTTCCCCGATTTAATGTATAAACTGCGTCTTGAATATTCAAGCGAAGGTGTCTATGCAGTTCCTTCTATGGGAATGAAACTTGAAGCAGGTCAGTCTGTTATTGTTCCTACTCGTTACGGAAATGATCTTGCTCTTGTGTTAGGAAAAACAGAACATCCAGTTGGAATTAAACCCTCAGATATTGTAGAAGTAATTCGTATTGCTGACGAAAAAGATTTACATCGCGCCCAAGATTTAAGAGCTCGTGAAGTTCAAGCCTTTGATGTTTTCCGTGAAAAAGTTGCTTTTCATCATCTGAATATGAAATTGGTAAGTGTTCATTTTTTAGTAGGTGAACAAAAAGCGCTTTTCTTTTTTTCAAGTGATAACCGTGTTGACTTCCGCGAGTTAGTTAAAGACTTGGTGTCTGTTTTTAAAATGCGAATTGAATTGCGCCAGATTGGAGTAAGAGACGAAAGTCGCATAACTGGTGGATTAGGTGTATGTGGACGACCTTACTGTTGTAATTCAGTAAACGACAGACTTCGTCCTGTAAGTATACGTATGGCAAAGGATCAAAACCTAAGCCTTAATTCTGCAAAAATCAGCGGTCAGTGTGGACGACTCTTGTGTTGCTTAAGTTACGAGTCAGACTGGTATTCTGAGGCACGCAAAAAAGTTCCCAACGAAGGAATACGCCTACACTATGACGATACAAACTTTAAAGTTACCGAAGTCAATCTAATTACTTCCATGGTCAAAATGTTAGGAGAAGACGGACGTTTGCTTGAAGTTAACGCAAGCCGTTTTGTTCGCGACGGATCTCACTGGAGAATTAAATAAATTTCTTCATTTGCTAGTCCAAATTGATTTGCCAGTGCCATATATCTTATGAAGGCGTTTCGTCTTCAAGGAGAATGTATGG
>DMQP01000104.1 GCA_003455655.1 Treponema sp.
CTTCCTTCATAAGGCTGTCGGTTTCTTTTTTAAGGGCCGTGCAGGAGTCCACTATGATAAGGTAGCAGACAGGAAGGTCAAGGCGTTTCTGAGCTGGTGACATTCTAAAGAATCTTGTATCTGAATCAGTGCCATCATTCTGAAGGACATTCTGCCAGTTAACTTCATGCTCGCATCTTGCTCCTCCGTTCTTACCGGCAGGAACACTGGCAATATAAAAATATCCAAGGGCACCATTTCTTTCGTCCGTGTATTTTGTAGAATCTTCGTAAGCGTATTTTTCGAATTCTATTCCGTCAACCTGAACCTTACCGTCTTCCACGGCGGAAAACATTTCTGTATATTTTTTTCTAAGAGAGTCCACATCAGAAGAGCCGGGAAAAGCCATAACCAGAATGCTTATGCCCACATCCTTCTGCTTTAATTTAAGGGATGGAGAAAGCAAGCAAAATGCAGGAGTCTGGGAAGAGAATGCAGAACAATTAAGTCCCCATTCACCCTTACAGGGAACCGAAACTCCCAGCATTGTACTGTAGACATAGTTGTAGCCGTCAGACTCTTTTGAAGAAACTTTCCACACCTGTTTTTCTTCATAAGTTTCCTTTATGGAACTTTCCTTTATGTTGTTTTTAATCAAGGAAAGCATACTCTGATTAACAGACGCCTCTGGAATTGTTCCGCCGTTAGTAAGAGTGTAATAGGCGTTCAAAGGCATTCCGCACATAAACTGAGAATATGCATAGTCTTCCAAAAAGAAATGACTAATCTGATAATCCTTCATCTTCATGTAGGACTCAAGTTGGGCTTTTCCTTCAGAACTTCTTCCTGTCGAAACAAGATAGTTTCCATAGACCCAGTGATGTTCTGCATTTTTGGGATACTTTTTGTTTATTTTTGCAAAGGCGGACTCAACCTGAGAAGCGGTAACTTCGTCATAGTTGTAAAGACATCGCATGACAAGGAGCTTTAAAACTTCTTCATCGTAAGAGGGCTTTTTCTGTGCATTAAGTTTTTCGTACAAAGCCTTTGCCGCTTCAAGCTGACTTTTCTTTTCGTCCTTATGCTGAATGTCGCTGTATCGGATTGACTGGTAGGCGTTGCCAAAGTCAAGCAGAAGGGAATTAAATTCTTCGTCATTAGGCAGGTTGTCAAAATTAACTGCTGCAGGAGATGCCCACAGATTAAGGGCAAGAAAAGCCACTGATAAAAAAACGCACAGTCTCTTCATTCACTTCCTCCGAATTTTACTGTAAGGGTAAGGCATTATAACGCTGAATCAAGTTCCTGCGCAAGAGAAGCACATGCGCCCAAATCTAAACTTTGAACAGATGCAACAAGGCTGTCTAAAATGCGTTTTTCATCAACACTGTAGCTGTATTTTTGCAAAATAGAACAAGCTTCTTCAAGAACATCCACATCAAGATTTTGCGCTGCTTCTTTAATGCGAGCACACTGGGCTGATACGACAGAAGCAGGGGCTTTTTGCTTTCCGTCGGCATCAACACTTACATCAAAAGAAGCAAGAACTTTTTCGTACTGACGGTATTTTTCAAGAACTTTTGCAGTATTTTCTTTTATGTACGAAATGTCTCCACTCTGAGCTGCTTTTTCTAACAAACCTGCACTGTCGCCAAGTTGCAGTGCACCTATCTGACAGGAAGCACTTTTTAACGCATGAACTTCTACAGCAAAGTTAGCCCAATCTTGAGCTTTGAAAGTTGATTCAATTAACGCAGCCTTCGATGCAATAGTTCTGTGGTATTCGCCAAGAACTTTATGAAAGAGTTTTTCACTACCTAAAAGTTCAATTGCATAAGGCACATCTAAATCTGCAACAGCTTCATATTCACTTCCATAACCGAAAGCATTTGCATCGGAAACTGAACGAATACGATCTGCAGGAATCCACTGTTTTAATTTTTTTACCAGCGTGTGAACTTCAACAGGCTTTGCAATAAAGTCATTCATTCCTGCTACACGAAACTGTTCACGGGCATCTTCAACGGCATTTGCAGTAAGAGCAAGAATGGGAATTTTTTTACCACCCGGACATTCTTCTCGAATTCTCTTAGTAGCTTCAATTCCGTCCATACCGGGCATCATGTGATCCATAAGAATCAAATCAAATTTATTTTCTTTTGCTTTTTTGATTGCCTCAGGACCACTTTGGGCAGTAGAGATTTTAAGTTTAAGCGGTTTCAAAAGACCTTCTGCTACTGTAAGGTTTACAAGGTTGTCGTCAACAATAAGCACATGAACATCGGGAGCAATAAAATCTATGTCGTCTTCGTGACTGGTAGAATTTTCAAAAGAAATTTTATCTTTGTTAAAAAGCATAGAAAGGTTCATGCACGAAAGCGGCCGTTTAACAATTCGTAAGTGGGGAACATCAAGTTTTGCCTCCACATCAAAATCAGAAACCAAAACAGCATTTACTTCTTTGTGCTCCGAAATAAATTCTTTTACAGAATCGGTCAAATAGTTTCGCGAAAGAAAAACAAAAACTTCGGTATCAGAACCATATTTTCCTTTTAAATTTTCTATACCTTTTTCAAGATTAACTGACTTTGCTAAATTGACAGATTGCACACCAAATTTTTTGCAATCTCTAGAAAAAGCAGAAGTTACATATTCATTTTCCATAAGACCAAGCGCAATTTTTTTTGTCTGTGTCTTTAACTTCATTGCCGATTCATGTTTAACAACAGTCTGCGGAAGGGTAAAACCAAAAGAGCTACCCTTTCCGTATTCACTTTTGACATGCATTTCTCCGCCCATAAGATTGAGCAGTTTAAGCGCTATAGCAAGTCCCAGTCCTGTTCCTTCGACATTGCGGTTTCGTGTGGAATCGACCTGAGAAAAACTTTCGAAAATTTTAGATAAATCTTCTTCACGAATTCCAATGCCCGTATCGTCAACAGTAACCTTAAGCATAATTCGTTCGTCATCAATTCTGTCAAAACCTACACGGATTGCAACACAACCTTCGTTTGTAAACTTTACTGCATTGTTTGCAAGATTTATTAAAACCTGGCGTATTCGAATGTTATCTCCGTGTAAAAGACAGGGAAGATTAGGGTCTATATCCA
>DMQP01000228.1 GCA_003455655.1 Treponema sp.
GAAAAGTCACCACCTGGAGGCGAAACTGCACCAATAACAGTAACAGAACCTTCTTGACCACACAGAGAATTAACTCTTCCTGCCCTTTCATAAAATTCTGCAAGGCGTGTCGGTAAGTATGCAGGGAAACCTTCTTCCGCTGGCATTTCTTCCATACGACCAGAAAGTTCACGCAAAGCTTCTGCCCAACGAGAAGTCGAGTCTGCCATAATAGCAACATGCATACCCATGTCGCGATAATACTCTGCAAGTGTAATGCCTGAATACAAAGAAACTTCACGAGCAGCAACAGGCATGTTTGAAGTGTTAGCAATAAGAATGGTTCGTTCCATAAGAGAACGTCCCGTGCGTGGGTCAATTAGTTTAGGGAAGTCGGTAAGAACATCTGTCATTTCGTTACCTCGTTCACCACAACCAATGTAAACAATTAAATCTGCATCACACCACTTTGCTATGGCATGCTGAGTCATTGTTTTTCCTGTTCCGAAACCACCAGGAATTGCGGCAGTGCCACCCTTTGAAAGCGGGAAGAAAACATCAACAACACGAAGACCTGTTACTAAAGGCTGACTTACTTCCAACTTTTGTGCAAAGGGTCTTGGTTTACGAAGCGGCCAGTACTGAGCCATTGCAATTTGTTCGCCACGGTCAGTTACCGCAATTATTTCATCAACGGTGTAAGAACCGCTGCCTTTAAACTCAGTAAGTTTTGTTCCTTTTGTTGTTGGGGGAACCATTATCTTGTGCGTAATGGAACCAGTTTCTTCTACTGTTCCTAAGACAAAGCCGGGATGAATTTCTGTTCCCACTGCGACAGAGGGAAGAGCTTTGAAATCCCATTTTTTATTTTCGTCAATAGGAGCCGTTCTCTGACCAGGAAGCAAAAAAGCGCCACCTTGTTCAAACATTTCTTTAAGCGGTCGCTGGATTCCGTCGTAAATTGTTCCAACCAAACCAGGTCCCAGTTTAAGCGAAAGAGGACGCTCACTTGAAACAACTTTTTCGCCAACATGCATTCCAGAAACATCTTCGTAAACCTGAATGGTAGCGTAATTTTTTCCCTGTCGAATTATTTCACCCATGAGTTCTTTTTCACCCACGGAAACAACATCATACAAACCACATTTATCAAGCCCGGAGGCATAGACGATTGGTCCTGAAATACGGGTAATAGTTCCGGTAATCATTCTGAAATCCTCCCGTCAAAAAGTGCAGCTGCCAGTTCTTCACTGTGAGAATCCAAAACTTCCCTAACTTTTTGATCAAGTGTCATACGACAAGTCACACCCCTTTCAGAAACAAGGAGTATTCCTTCGCGGAAAGCAAAACCTTTAACAGCTTCGTCAGAAAGAAGTGTTAGCTCTCCACTGGTGCAAGAAGTCAAACGGTCTTTAAAAATCGCTTTAAGCATAGCTTCTGCATCAGAAAGGGGAATACCTACAACCGTTGCTTTAACCGCATCATCACCTAAAATAGAAAGTGAGCGTTTAATTAACGATTCAATAACAGAAAGACGTTTTTGTGCACCCAAAGATTCAAAGTATTCATTCAAAGCTTCAAGCACAGAATTATGAATATACGAAACCGTATATCGTTCTTTTTCAAGCGGAATAGATGCGTTGACATTTTTTTCATACAGCGCAGCCTGTTTACCTGCTTTTTCCTGAGCCTGTTTACGAGAATCTTCTACGCGACTTGAAACACCGTCTAACAAAGACTGAGCACTTTCATCTGCACGTTCGAGTATGCGTTTTGCTTTTCTTTCTGCATCTTGACGAATTTCACGATCAAGCACTTCTGTAGAGCGTAACTCTTCCATAGCAATTTCCTAAATTTGAATTCCCACTGCTTCACGAATTGCATCAGTCAGCGATTTTTTTCCTTGTAGGCGACCGTTAAGCCCCGGAATCTCAACAATGAGAGGAGCCTGACCTTTCATCTGCCAGTCTAAAACTTCATCTGACAACATGTCCGATACATCTTCGGTAAGAATGAGAACCTTTGGTCTATTTTCATGAACAAGCGCTGATGTGGCAGAAGCCCTTCCGGTTACCATATTAAAAGCATCGAGTGCATCTTGACGATTCGTAACCGCCGCACCCTTTACACCGGCTAGCATAAAGCCAAGCACCAGTTCTCGCTCTCCAATTACAAAATACTCCATGTACCACGCGTCTTAGAGCAAGACAATAAAAAGCGCAACAAGGAATCCCCACAGACAAATACCTTCTGCAAGACCAACAAAAGGAATAGCCTTTCCAGAAAGTTCTGCGTTTTCACTCATTGCACCCATAGCAGCAGCACCGATTTTTCCAACGGCAAGACCACCACCAATACAAGCAATACCAACTGCCAGTGCAGCAGCAAGATACTTGATTCCACCAGCAAGGCCAGAATCAGCTTCAGCTTCTACAGCCTGACTTTCACTGTTTGCTGTCTGTGAAGACTGAGCAAATGCTGCAGTAAGACTTACAGCGCACATCAGTACCAAAGCAATAATGCATTTCTTGTTCATACAAACACCTCTTATAACCAATCTCTATTTCAGTCTGAATGAAAGCACTCAGACATATTACCTCTTTTATGCAACCGAATGATATTCAAACACAAAGGGTTTAAACTCACGACCGGTTTCGTTAAAGAACTTACTAAAAAATTCGTAATACTGAAGACGAATAACTTGAATAGAAACAACCATTCCTTCAAGCACAACAACAATAGCATTTCCCACAATGCTTATAAGAAGGGCACCCCATGCTGGAGCCATAGCACAGAGCGTTTCGATGATATAACCCAAAACCGCATGAGCAAGAGAAAATGCACCAACACGCAAGAAACTAACGGTATTAGAAAGATAAGAACTTATAATTTCAATCAATTCAACAACAGCAGAAATAATTGCAGTTCCCAATCCGTCTTCAAAAATGGGCCTTTCGCCTTCAACCAAACGAATAAGCGGTTCACCAAAAGCAGTAAGCAAAAGCAAAGTTCCCATAATGATCCAGTCATAGAGTGCAGGGCTGTGACCAAAGAAAGCAAGTCGCAAGGCAAAGACAACTACATACCAGAAAAAACATGCGCCCGTCAGACCCGTTTTTGAAAACAGAGCCTTACCATAATGCTTTAGTGCAAACTGATTAAAAATGTTTATGACTAAACCAGTTGTATTGATTATAAAACCAACACCGACTGCAAAGCCAAAGAACATAAACATACGAGTAATAGACTGACTGTCTCCACTGGGCATCATGGGTAAGATTTGATCTCTTGGAGTTCCAAAGAAGCCCGTGACCCATCTGCTAAAAGGAGCAAGCAGTTCTGCATTAGCAAAGACTTCACCAGTAAGAATTCCCATAATCATACTGCTTAAGCCTATTGCCATAAAGACAATGCCAAACTTTTCCCAACCGTCAAGTTTAAAAAGTTTTTTTTGCATTAAAATTCCCACAAGAAGGAAAACAAAGCCCTGTCCTGCATCACCAAACATAAGTCCAAACAACAAGGTAAAGAAAAGTGCAACAAAAGGAGTTGGGTCAATTGTTCCATACAAGGGGGAACCATAACTAAAGACCATGCGCTCAAAGTTACTTACAATTTTTCCATGTTTAAGTTTTGTAGGAACTTTTTCTTGTCCGGAAACAACCGCTGCAACTTCGTTAGGAGCATAAACACGCACTGCCGCTCGACCTTCTGTAATTGAATCAATACGCTTAGTCAAGTCACGACAAGTATAGGCGGGAATCCATCCGGTAAGTCTATACACAAACTGTGTTGATTCAAGTCCATCTTGAACAGCATGTACTTGCGACATAAGTGAAAACGCTTGAAGTAATTTTCTAAACTGCTGCTCGTGTGTCAGTGCAAAATTTCTGCGCTCTTCTTGAATTTCTTCAAAATCTTTTTGTGCTTTTTCTTTTTGAGCAGTAAGAGAAGCAAGCATGTCATCGGGAATGCCCTTAAAGTCTGAAGGAACCGCAAGCTCTACAAAGTGATGAGCTTTTAGTTCTGTATCAAGAGCAAAACGAGCATTCTTAGAACAAGCTGCCATAATGCGACTGCCATCTTCACCCAGTTTAAGAATAACAGCACGATCTCCCACCGCTTTAACAAGACTGTCATAAGCAGAAGGAGCAATTTTTCCTATGCGCATTGTTAAAAACGAAAGTGCTTCAAGTTCAGAATAAGAAACCTTTAAGTTAGCAAAAGACTGAGCTTCTGTTGCTGCTTCACTTACGCGTTTTAATGCATCTGATAAAGACAATTCTTTTTCATGTATTTCTTCCGCACGCGCAATCAACTGTTGGCAAACTTCGCGATCTTCTTGTGTAGGAAGTTCAAGGGGTGACTGGTATCCTTCAAGATCAGCTATACCTAAAAAAGAACGAACATGAGAAAGTTTTTCGAACAAAGTTCTGTCTTCGTTGGGTTCAGACTCAGCACGAACTTCATTCTGAAACTGAAAGTCGCCTTCCTTACCTAAATAGAGGAGCACATTCTGTATATCTTGTTTAAGAACCATCAGTTCTACAAGGCGCATTGTTGTTGTCTTAGCCATTGCTTTCCTCCGTTACACCAGCAACCTGCATTGCACTCTTCATGCTTACATTCATACGAATTCCTTCCGAAACAGTGCGTATAGCATCAAGCTCGTTGCGTTTTACTATGAACCAGCACACCAGAGGACATTCGGTAAAAGGAAATGAATGAAAACTTCTGAGTGCGTGTGCAACATATTCTTTTTTGTGGGCATTACTGATCCATCGCGGGTCTACCGTCCACACTACTCCTTCTTCATGCGGATTCAGATAACGAGCGTACTTCCACTTTTGCCACTGGTCATAATTGTTTATATCCCAATTGAGTATTTTTAAGGCTTCACTTGCAAAAACATCATTTGCTGTTTTTCTTTCTGTCGAATAAGCAAGATGCTCGCGAATTTCTTCTGCATTCATATTGTAATACAGTTTCAAACGCAAAGCCCACAGTATGTTTTCCATGCGAATTTTTTCAAGAAGAAGACGCTTTAATTCTCCACGACAAGAAGCATCTGTTTTTTCTACATTGGTCCACAGTTCTTGCAAATACTGAACATCAAGACGATAGTCATTTGCTTGCTGTTCACTTAACTCGGGAACATGATCATACCACGAAAGCACAGAAGATGAAGTCATAGCTTTTATGTCAGGCCATTTTTCGTACTGAATTAAATTAAAGGGTTTTGTATCTACAACAGGAGGAATATCATGCTCTTTAAAACAGAGAGCCGCTCCTAATTCCTTTATGTTGTCGTAATCGTAAAAATGAACAAGAGAAACAAGCACTGGTGCAGGGTTAGCATAATTTGAAATAAGTTTTTTGTACGATTCAACAAAACGATCTCTTGCTTCAACTTCAAGCATTTTTGCAAGAATTGCTTCGGGAACAGCAGGAACTTCACTGTCACACACTAAAGCCCACAGTTCATGCAAAGTGCGTACAGAAAAAAGTTTTAGTGCGCGGCGACCCACATACGAAGATGCGAGCATACCACTTGCCTTTGCGTATACATAGCTGTCTGCGGCTGAACTATCCATTGCCATGAGCAACCTTCTTTCTGTTCCCTAACGGAACAACAGGGAATCCATGAACGAATTGAACGCCACATTATTTTTGGGAGTTTCTTTGAGTGAGTTTTTAAACGATGCAAGTTCGGCATCATGATGTTCCCCAGCTTCCTTCATACGCTTTTGTGCTTCTTCATCAAGCTGAGCATACATTTCTGTGTATTGGGTTTTAAACTGAGCATCTGATTTTGCGCGGGCGGCTGCAATGCGGCTGTCTGCTTCTTTTTGTGCATCCTGAATAACTTGAGCGGCTTCGCGTTCAACATCAAGCAAGTGCTGAATTACATCAATTTCATCAGCCATGTGCCACCACCTTTACGCCAAAGAAGCCTCGTACTGACATACAAGGTCATATACCTGACGTGCGTTCTGCATCTCTACGATTTGTTTTGCAAACAAAGGATTTTGCAATATAGAAGCAAGTGCTCTTAGCACTTTAAGGTGACGCTCTGTCTCTTCTGGAGCAGAAAGAACCATAAAAACAAGCGACACTGGAGCTTTGTCTAACGAATCATAATCAATACCCTTACGGCTTATGCCAATGGCACCAACTACATTCTTAACGCAAGAACAATGCCCGTGAGGAACTGCAATACCATGCATAATTCCCGTGCTCATTTTTGACTCACGCTCACGCAAGGCAGCAAGAGCTTGAGCACGGTCTATTCCAGGCTGAACACTAACAATAGATTCAAGCAGTTCTTCAAACAACTCTTCTTTGTCAGAGCTTTCTAAATTTAGGATAACGCTCTCCGGAGAGAATACTTTATCAAGTATCATTGCATCATCCTCCATACGCATACTGCTATTCGTCAAGCCAAGAACCAGCAGTAGAAGTAGCTTCTTCTACCGTACCTTCAACCTGTTCTGCAGTTTCAAGCAGATTTACATCAGATGCAGGAGCTTTGTTAAGCAGTGCAAGTGAAAATGCAATCACCAAAAACAGAGCGGCAAATACAGCCGTTGCCTTTGTAAGGACAGAAGCAGAGCGTGCACCAAAAGCAGCAGACTGTCCACCACCAAATACACCACCCATACCATTGTCGTTATCGTTCTGAACGACAACTAACAGAATAAGAAGAAGACAAACAATAATAAATGCAACTAAAAGGATAGTTCTTACAACACCCATTTTCTAACTCCACGCCGAAATCCGGCATACTTTGTATGGGTTACTATATTAACGGATTTATACGATTGCGTCAACTCACGGCCTATGTTATACTGTACCCATGACAGAACATGAACAGCATATTCTTGATGAATACAGAGAACAAAAACCACAGTTTGAACTTCTTGCTCAACACGCAGAACAATTTCTTAACACAGCAGTACAAAAAAGCAAGGCTCAGGTTTACGGAATTATTCACCGAATAAAAGAACAAAATAGTCTTGCTGGAAAATTACACCGTAAAGGCGACAAGTATACTTCTCTTTCGGACATAACAGACATTTTAGGTTTTCGCATTATTTGTTATTTCGCAGATGATGTAGATGCAATTGCACAAGCAGTTGCAGAAAGTTTTGACATTGACTGGGAAAATTCAATCGACAAAAGACACGCCCTTGATATTAATTCTTTTGGTTACATGGCAGTTCATTACATTTGTTCAATCAAAAAAGATGCGCCTCTTCCTGAAGAACTAAAAAACAAACGCTTCGAAGTACAAATGTGTTCGCTTTTACAACATGCGTGGGCAGTTATGAATCACGACTTGGGCTACAAAACAAAGTTCGGAATTCCACAAGCAGTAAGCAGAGATTTTTCGCGCCTTGCAGGTTTAATGGAAATTGCAGACGAACACTTTAGCCGCATTCGAGATACCGTTAGTTCTTACACAGAAGACGTACATCAGAAAATTGTTAACGACACTTCTTCCGAAATTCCTATTGATGCAGTTTCTCTTGCTGAATACATGAAGTACAGTCACAAAATGCGTTCTTTCTTAAACAAAATTGCAGAAGACTGTCATGCAGAAATTTTTGATGACACTCCCGAAAATTATATTGAACAGTTAGCCTGGCTTCATAAAACAAAGCTGGGTGACATTCAAAAAATGCTTGAAGAAAACGGAAGCCTTGCAGAACGCATTGCACAAAAAACACTTTCTGAATACGAGCTTGATATTTTTGCAGCTTCTGTGGGATTACGCGCACTGTGTCATGCAGAACTTATTACAAAAGGTTTTTCTGAACAGCAAGCAAGCGAATTTTTTATGCTTTCTCTTAACAACAAAGAGCGTTCACTTCAGCATGCAAAAGAACTTTTGAATGAATACAAAGCATAAGGGCAAAAAGAATGAAGTTTAAAGGCATCAATAAAATTCATCAGGGAAAATATATTGCTCGCTACGACATTCAGTATGAATCCGAAAAAGGAAGAGAAAAAACATACGAAATGATAAGCCGCAATAAACATATTACCACAGAAGATGATTTACACAACAATCAAGTTGATGCAGTAGTTCTTATTATGCACGATTCAGACAAGAGCCACATTCTTTTAAACAGAGAATTCCGCATGGCACCCGCAGAAACAGTCATTAACTTTCCTGCTGGCCTTATTGACCAAGGCGAAAGTGTACAAGAAGCAGCTGCACGAGAATTACGCGAAGAAACAGGACTTAGACTCGACTCCATCGAAGAAGAATGGAAAGAAAGTTATTCTGCTGTCGGATTTTCAAACGAAAAAAATGTTGTTGTCATTGGAAAAGCAAGTGGAACATTACAAGAAAGCGACTCTGACATGGAAGAAATAGAAGCCAAATGGTATTCAAAAGAAGAAGTAAAAAAATTACTTCAAACAGAACGCTTTTCAGCCCGAACACAAGCATACTGCGCTTTGTGGAGTGCACATGAATAACATTTACAATGTCGTTGCTTACTTGTGTTCATATATCATAAACACATGCGAAGAAGTTTTTTTTGTTCACTACAGTTGCATTTCAAAATCAGAAAAAGAACGCACAAGAAATATAATAAAAGAATATCTTCCTCAGTTATTTTCAAGTCAAGAAGATCAAATTGTTCAACTTACAAAAGAAAATTTAACAGATAGTTTTTTCGAAAAACTGCAAGCGCTTATTTTAAAACTAACAAACACAAAAGATTTTTTTGCAACAACAGCATTAATACAAACATTAGACCAAGCCCTTGCAAATTTACTGTTAGAAAAAATTGGTGAACTTGAACATGATGATTTTTCTACCGTACTTAACACCAACCGCGAACTTACAGGAGTGGGCCTTTTGCCTCGTTGTTCTTGCGAGTGGGAACGAAAACACAGACTGTCTCATTGCTACAACCGCATGGATAATTTTTTATTCAACATGTTGCTTATGGAAAATTCTATTTTGGGGGAACTAATAGATAAACACTTTTTTTTACCCAAAAGTCTTTTCCCTCATTTTAGCAAAACAAAAAAACTTACCATTGCAGCAACCGCTCTTCGCCGAGAAAGAAAATTCACCGGAGAGTTGTACGACAAAGATACTGTTCAGTATTTTAAAATTGTATATGACACTGACGGATGGCAAGAAGATAATCAACTGGTCTGGAATAAAATACAAGAAGCTTCTCTGCACCAAACAGATATCATTGTATTTCCCGAAATACTAGGAAACCCAGAAACAGTAACTTTTGTGCAAAATAAAATTCAGTCATTGACCGAAGAAGAGAAACAGCAGCTACCTTCGCTTATAGTTCTTCCCTCTTTGTGGCAAAATAAACAAAACACCGTAACACTACTAAACAAAACAGGTCAAATAGTTTACACACAGAACAAACAAAATCCCTTCCGAATTGAACATCAAGGTTCAGGATATCTTGAAGGAATAATTCCGAGTCGCGTAATAAACATCTTGCACTTCGAAGGAATAGGACGCATTGCCATTTTAATTTGCAAAGATTTTCTTACCACAAAATACATGGAACAGTTAATGCGTTGTTTTAAACTTACACTCATTCTTGTTCCTTCGTTTTCAACAGGCTCTTACGATTTTAGACAAACACTTGATTTGTGTGCCCACGATGACTGCAATGTAGTGTGGATAAACACATGCGCTGCAATAGAAAAAGGAAAAGAACAAAACTTCGAAGCAATAGGTGCAGTCCGCAAACGCATTTCTCGTAAAGATGATGAATCACACACCTTATGCAAAATGCCCCCTTGC
>DMQP01000044.1 GCA_003455655.1 Treponema sp.
TGTTTCTTACTTAGGTAACACATACCAGCGGCTTCCCGTAAGTGAAGAAAATATACCAGACTTTTTTAGAGGACTAGCAGTAAAGCGTTTTGCAAAAACAGAAGGAGTCTACTACGACAGAAAGCAAAATAGACAGTGCACTATAAAAATGCAAGGCAACAAAATCAGTCTTACATTAGGCTACGAAGACGGAAGAGAAGAAAGCGACACTCTTGAAATTACAGAAATAGAAAGTGCAGAAGGACAAAATGGCTACAGCATCTACTTTGAAAATTATAAAAACGAAGAAGTTGTAGTTTATAAAACAAGCGACAAACCCGAGTACGACCCCTACGAAGGTGAAGAGTATTATCCAAGGACAGAAGTCTTTAAATTCAGCACAATTCCAAACCTCTACCCCGAATGGGCACAACCACTTGAACTTAAATGGTCAACATATACTGTGGGCTATGGAAAACTTACACGAATCAGCATCTCTAACCCAGTTCGCATATACGATGGAAAAGAAATTACAGAAGAAAAAAGTTTTGCAATCTATCGTGGAAAAGATGGATATGCTCTGCTTGTACTTCCCAACAAAACATATCGGATTATCGATGGACAATACGAACAATGTATTTTTGATGCAGAAGACAAGACAACAGGCTTTGTCGAAAAGGCAGACTTTCCTCTAGCTGCTACGAACTGCGGAATAATTAGTAACCTTAAAGCATCAAGTAGTCTTTCTGACAAAAATCACACATACTCTGCAGACAACATGATTGGTGTTTATTCACCCCGAGACGATTCTAACAGGTGGCTTAAAAACAACATTCCCTGGGTAGAAGGAAAAGATGACGACGGCATCGGAGAAACAATTGACTTTGATCTTAGCCCAACAAGCGATCATCGAATGGTTGCAGTAAACCTCACTATTTTAAACGGATATGTTGACCCGCTAAAGCCTCATCTCTTTTACGAAAACAACCGAGTAAAGACAATGCTCGTTACTACAAACGAAGGAGAATCAGTAACCATTCACTTTAATGATGTAGTAGAGTTTACAACAATACAACTTCCGGTAACCACAACCCATGTGACCCTTACCATACAAGAAGTATATAAAGGCTCAAAGTACAGCGACACTTGCATTAGCGCACTAGACGCAAACCACCAACTGTGGGATAAATAGAAGCATCGTGTGCCTTGTACCATTTTGATTTTTGTGGTATAATAAAAATATGGCAGGAAAACCAAAAACAGAATTTGCACTTAACCAAAAAATTGTTTACCCCAGTCAGGGCGTAGGCAAAATTACCGAAATTTTCAAAAGAGACTTTCAAGGCCAGCAAGTATACTACTACAAAATCTATGTAGAAGTGTCAGACATGACCGTTATGGTTCCCGTTACCAAAGCCACAGAACTGGGCATACGGTCCATTGTGTCTGCATCACAGGCTCAGAAAGCACTCAACATGATTGGCGAAGAATTTGAACCGCCTACATCAGACTGGAAATTACGCTACCAGATGAACCTTGATCTTTTGAAAAAGGGAACCATTCAAGACATAGCATCAATTGTCCGCTGTTTGTATCACCGCTCAAAAGTAAAGGAACTTCCTATACTTGAACGCAAACTGTACGACAGCGCCAAAAAACTCCTTGAAGACGAAATTGCAGAAGCTATGGGCAAACCCGTTAAAGAAGTTGAAGCGCTCTTACATGCAAAACTTGAACCTCTGGGTGCTCGTGCCGAAAAGAAAAATCTTCTTGTTGATGATGACGATGATGAAGATGATGAATTCGGAGATCTTGATGAAGACAAGAATTCACGTGGTCGCGATGATGACGACGATGATGATGGAGATTTAGATGACGAAGACGACGAGTAATGCGTCTTCCTCTATTCCGCTTTTTTTAGTTATCATGGCAGCAGGCTCTTCGTCACGAATGGGTGGCGTAAAAAAAGAGTTGCTGCCACTTGGTAACTCCACAGTACTTGCCAAAGCAACACTTCCCTTTTTACAAACAGCTTCATTTTCAGCAGTAGCAGTTACTGTTCCCCAAGGACAAGATACAATCATCAAAGAATGTCTTTTGCGTGATCGTGAACTTGCACAACTGCTTACACAAAAAAACACAAAGCTCATAACAGTTACTGGAGGCGAAACTCGCAGTCAGTCGGTAAACAATGCACTACAAGCGCTAAACAAAACATTTTCACCTAATGAAAAAGCAATTGTTGCTATACATGACGGAGCACGACCTTACATAAGTCAAGAAGTTATAGAGCGTGTTCTTGAATGTTCGGTGGAACACAAAGCTGCAGTTCCTTTTGTTGCAGCAGTAGATACCTTTAAGCAAAAAGACAATGCACAAACTATAGCTCAACACATTAAGCGTGAAAGTCTTGCCGCAGTGCAAACACCGCAAGCTTTTTTATTTAAACCGCTTCTTGCTTGTCATCAAGAGGCACAAAAACAAAATCTTTCCGTAACAGATGATACCGAAGTGTGGGACGCATTTCCCAACATAACAAATGGTGCTAAAGTTCATCTGGTAGAAGGCGATGTGAACAACAAAAAAATAACCTATCAATCAGACATAGAAAAAAAACTTACTATTCATACAGGCTTGGGCATAGATGTTCACCGTTTAGTAAGTGGAAGAAAATTGCTCTTGGGCGGAGTTGAACTAGACTTTGACAAAGGTGAAGACGGACACTCAGATGGAGATGTGCTTCTTCATGCCATTACCGACGCGCTCTTAGGAGCAAGTGGCTTAGGCGATATAGGTTCATACTTTCCCCCAGAAGATGCAAAATGGAAAGACGCAAATTCAGCACAGCTTTTACAAACAGTTTGGAAAGACATTCAAAATAAGGGCTGGCAAATTGCAAATCTTGACTGCGTAGTTGAATTAGAAAAACCAAAATTTCTTCCACACAGGGAAAAAGTCTGCGCTTCGATTGCAAACATTCTAAACATTTCCAAAGAGAATGTATTCGTAAAAGCAAAAACAGGCGAAGGTTTAGAAAGTATTGGAACAGGCCAGGCTGTTAAAGCAACCTGCACCTGCCTTTTGTTTAGATCTTAGTCTGAACCCAACTCAAGAATTAAGTTAACTTCACCAACCGTTAATTTAAGACGGTCTGCTATTTCGTTAACACTCCAACCCTTACGCTTCAAATCTATAGCAGCTTCGCGTTTCTGAGGTGTTATGTCATCGCCTTTAGCAGGAGATTTCTTTGCAACATTTGCTTTAGAAATAGTCTGCAAAAGTTTTATTTGTTCATCAGCAGCAGCGGCAAGTTTTTGCAAACGAGATTCTGTATTCAAAATGCCCTTGCGAGATTCATTCATAGAATCAATCTGAGACTGAGTTTCGTCAACCAGTGCTTGCAAAGATGAAAGCTTATCTACGGTATCACTAATGCGTTCCGAATTTTTAAGAATAGCATCAATGTCACCCTGCACCGCTGCAATTTCACGAGGCATAGATTCTACTTGACGGTTACAGTCAGTAAGACGAGACTGAAGTGCTTCAACACGTTCGAATGTTTTGTCTACATCGGCAGCAACTCTGTCTATTGTTTCGCCCTTCTTTTCTATGCGGTCATAGCGACTCTGAATTCCTGCAAGTGTTTCTTGGAACATGCGAACTGTCTGTTGCATATCAACAAGATTGTCACTTGTTTCGGTAAGGTCTTGAATTTTTGCATCCATTGACTGACTAAGCGCAATCAAGCGACGGAACTGTTCTTCCATACCGTCAATGCGTCCTTTTTCTGTACCAAAGGCAGAGACTTTGCGCGAAACATCATCGTGCATTTTGTTAAGACCGTCCATGCGTTTGTTAAGATCGTCAATAACTCCACGGTAAGAAGCAACATCATTAATGCTTTCTTTAAGTTCTGCAATGGAAGCATCAAGTTGAGACTTAAGCATGTCTGCTTTGTCAAACACTTTCGACTGTTCAACAAAACGAGCAACACTCTTATTAATGTCGTCAATACGAAGTTGCAAATCGTTAGTATCGTTATCAAGCTTAGAAACAAACTTGTGGTGATTTGTCTTTTCTTGCTCAGAAATAGATTTAACTTCTTTACTCAAAGAACGAATTTCTTTGCTTGTTTCTTCAATCTGAGTTTCTACATCACGCTGAGTCTGAACACGCATATTGTCGTATTGCTTTTGCAAGTCAGTCAACACTTCTGTAGATTTAAGTTCGTATTCTTGCAGTGCAGATTTTACTGTTTGCTGCATTTGCATAATACTAGACGCAAGTCGTTCACGTTCTTCGCTTGTTTTTTCATCAAGTTCATTCAGTTTTTCGGAACTGTCATCAGAAAGTTTTTTGAGCTGTTCTTCAAAGTCTTTTGAACTTTCGTCAAACTGTTGACTCATGCGCTTTTTCCACAGGGTAACTTCCTGAAGAGCCGCATCGATTGTAGAAGTATTCGTTTCCTGTTTTTCGCGCAAAGATTCAGTAAAGACTTCAATCTCAGAAGCAATGTTCTTTTCGTTTTTAGCAAGTTGTTCACTCACTCGCTGATTGTAGGCATCTGTTGCTTCTTTAAGCAAAGCTTCTGCATGGTCACTGGTATCTTTCAAATCTGCGCGATACTGTTCCATAAAGTCATTAAGCAAAGTTTCTACGCTACCAATTTGAGAGCGAATTTCTGCTTGTTGAGCCTGAACTGTTTCTTGGAACTTAACCTGCTGTTCAACATTTTTACTCTGCATTTCTGCAAGGCGCTTTTTAAGATCTTCGCTGAACTTTGCTTCAAGTTTGCGTCTTTCCTGTTCGTATTCATCAGAGAACATTTCAATCTTGCTGTCAAAGCCATGCTTCCACTGACTAAGTTGATCATCAAGTGCATCTTCACGTTTTTTAAGATCACCAGCAAATGAATCTTCAAAGAGTTTAAGTTTGCTACTAACATTAGTGAATGACTTTGCTTTAAGTTCTTCAAGTCCCTTCTCCACTCCGTCAAGTTCAGACTGAAGTTTTGAAGTGTCCTGCATAAAGCTGTTTTCAAATTCACTTTGTTGCTTAGAAAGAGCTGCAGTAAAGTGTTCAAAATCGGTAAGCACTTTTTTCTGTGCCTGATCCATAAGTTTTCGAAGAGCAAGTTCAAGTTTATCGGCATCATTGCTAACTGCAGAAAGTTTACGGATTCTAGCTTCAAATTCTTTTTTGTATACAGAAAGTTGAGCATCAAGTCCTGAAAGAAATTTTGCCTGCTTGTTTTCGTAATCGGCAGAAACAGAACGCATTGCTTCTGCAAGTTCAGAATCGAACTGTCCCATCTGAGAACGAACCTGAGAACTAATATCTTCAAGTTGCTGAGAGTTTTGACGAACACGCTCTGCAACATCTTCAATCGACTGCTCACCTTCAAGACGAACTTGTGCATACTGAGTTTTAAGTTTGTCCATTGAATCAAGCATATCTTTTGTCTGCTGATCAACATCTGCTTTAATTGAGTTCATATGTTCTTGCACAGAAGTTTTAAACTTTTCTATATTTGCAGTACTCAGTGTCTGGAACTTTTCATAAGCAGCAGACTCTTTGAGTTCTGCATCTTCCATAGCTTTATCGAACAAACCGTTGTAACGACTTGCCAGCTGTTCTGCCTGAGAGTCAAGTTGAGCCTGTACTTGAGCAAGACGCTGAGTGTTATCGGTAGCTTCATTAGAAAGCTGATCGGTAATCTTTTGTATTTCTTTTTCGAAAGTAGAACGCATATCTTGAATCTTTGCGTTACTGTCATCAAGTTGTGTTGAAAGTTCTGCACTGGCGCGTGCAATCTGTTTGTCAAAGGCTTCACGTAAGTTTTCAACTTTGCGGTCAGTTTCATCGGCAACAGAGCCCAACTGTTCTGCTGTTTGGCGTACACGGTCAAGAGACTGATCAACAGAAGTTTCAACCTGTTCCAGTTTAACCAATGCTTCTGAATCAACTGCAGAAGTTTTGCGTGACAGTTCATCTTCAAGCATGGCGGCTCTTTCTTCAATTCGTTCTGAAATAGCATCAAGGCGCTGATGGATTTCTCGTTCTGCATCAGAATGACTGTCTGTAAATTCAGAGCTGAGGGACTGTGTAAGCGAACGAATCTGTTCTTGCATTCCGTTTGTAAAGTCTGAAAGTTCTGCAGTAAGTTCTGCATTGCGTCTTTGAATTTCTGCAGCAAGCGCTTTGACTTTTTCGTCCAAACTTTGAGACACTGCAGATGTAGTTGTTGCAACTTGCTGAGAAGACAGAGTGGTACTTTCTTTAACTTTTGTAGCAAGATCAGAAAGTGCTTTTCTCATGGCAACATCAAGATCACCGGTTTTTGTTTTGATTTCTGTAGAAAGTGTTTCGGTGCGTTTATGTAAATCTTCGGTAAGCGCAAGTGTTTTTGTTTTAATAGCTTCGTCCAACTGTTTTGAACGAGTACTAAATTCAGTATTAAGTGCGGTGGTGCGTTCTTTAAGTTGTGTATCCAGGTCGGTAATTTTCTTATCCAAATCTGCAGTAAGTGCCGAAGTACGTTCTGCTAAATTCTGTGTGAAAGTTCCAGTCTTTTTCTTAAACTCTGCTTCCAGTGCTTTACTCTGACTGTCAATACTTGCGTTAAAGGCAGCAGCCTGTTCTTGAATACTCTTTTGTGTTTCGCGGATTCTTCCGTCCATAAGAGCTGCCAGTTGTTTATTCTGTGCGGTAAGTTCTTTAAGTAAAGCATCTGTCTGAACTTTCGACCGAGCATCAAGTTGCTTAAATGTTTCGTCTTCAAGAGCCTGTGCTTTTGCAGAAGCATTAGAATATGCGGTTTTAATATCTGCATGAATTTTATCGAGAAGAAGTTTATGTTCTTTTACTGCTTGTGCGGTAGAACCATCAAGAGCTTGTGCTCGTTTTTCGTACTGAGCAAGCAAGTCTGTTCCCATTGCTTTAAGCTGCTGATTATTTGTTTCTGCAAACTGAGTGGTAAGTGAAGGAATTCGTTTTTCGATTGCATCAACAGTGCGTTTTTGCAAATCGAGACGAGAGTTTAATTTGTCAACAATATCTGCTTCGTCTTTTACTTTCTGAAGATTTTCTTCAACAGCTGCTGTCATCTGCATAAGATTGCGGACAACTTTATCGTAAGCACTTAACTGTTCTTCTATATGAGCAACAGCTTCCATAGGTTTAGAAAGTTGTTTTGCATCTTGTTCAAACTGATCTTGTTCCTGCTTAAGCGCACGAACTGTTGCAGAAGCTTTAACCTGAGTTGAATCAAGGTCGCTTTTCAAAACCGTCAATTCATCTGCACGACTGCGGAAATAATTATCAAATTCTTCCTGACGCATGTCTGCATAACGCTTGAGTTTCTCTAAGGTTTTCTGATCTTTGTCAAACCGTCTGAACATTACACACACTACGGCAGACAAAGCTACCGATAGCATGATAGCAAGTAGAATTGCACCTGTCACTTTTTCCCACCCAATAACAAGTTTTAATCTATTTCAAATCTATTGTAGCACAATTTCACGCAATTGGCGATAGGTTTTAAACGAAATATCCGCTTCGGGATTTTTTTTGTTAAAAACCGCTTTTAAGCCCCGCAACAAATATGCAGTCTTCATGCCTGCACTTGCTGCCCCTCGAACATCATAAGAAGCACTATTTCCCACATAGAGCACTTGCTGAGGTTCAAGACCAAGCTGACGGGCAAGTTCTTTAAAAGAATGAGCAGATGGTTTAAGCATACCGTATTCTTCACTTCCCGCACACACATCACACATCTGTCTAATTCCCCAAATATCACCTTTTTGCGATGGAGGAAAATCAGAAAGAATTGCTATTTTTAATCCTGCATCCTTAAAAGCTTTAATTGTTTCTACTGCTTCAGGAAAAGGATCTATGTGATTAAAATAAGGCTGTAATCCTTTGTAGGAAATGGAATCAATAAGTTTGTAGGCTTTTTCTTTGCTTACATGCATTTGCTTTCCTAACTGTTCTGCCTGAAAGTCATAAAAATCTGCAACAGGCTGCATGAATCTGAGGCGTCTGCGCAAAATTCCGTAATGACTATAATAATACAGGTGCCTTAAAAAATGAAAGGGAATACGAACATAGAGTTTCCACTGTGCATAGAGCGTACCATCTATGTCAAAGGCAACAGCTTTTACATCCTTAAACATAAGAACAGTATACTATATAAATTCGCGGAATGTCTACGATAAAATGCCTAAAAGCTCATTATTGTGGGAAAAAGTTTCCGTTTGTTTTTACCCGTGACAAATGCACAAAACTGTTTGGATACTGCAGAATAAAACGTTCAAGCGGTATCTGTCTTCCCTTTTCAAACACATAACAACCGAAGCGACCAAAATCATCAAAATACGGAATAAGGACAGCACATTCGTTAAAGACCATTTCGTCTGCTACAAGTGTTGAACTTTGACGAATTGCCGCAAGATACATGTAAGAAGGTTCTGTAACGGCAAGCACATAAAGTAAACTCTTAAGTTTTTTGATTGCATAGCCAGTGTTGGGAATATAACCAGACGACTGAACAACCATTCCGTTCATAACATCTGCGGCAAAGGGTTCAATGGTTACATCAGTGCCACCGGTTTCGTATGTATAATTTTTGCGAGTACGAACAGAAAGAATTGTAGCTGCAAGGTTACGAGTCCAGTCGAGTGAAAAAGAAAGATTTCGTTCCTGCGACAAAACTCCGTTTTTACTAAGAGTTCCGTAGTCAACCGTATGATTTAATAGTTCTGGTATGGAAGTACCGCGTCCTGCAAGAGGAGTTACAAAACCATCGATAATCCATTTAAGAAATCCCGCACCGCTCAGTGTAAGACGATCTGCATAGGAAGTTGCAACAGAATCTTCATTCATAGGATTTCCGCTCATGATGTCGTACAGAATTCCGTATTCGTTGTAAGAAGCGTTTTCTGCGTAATCAATAAAGCCCAATCTGCTTTTTATGGTTTCTGCAACTTGAACACTTTCCCTATACACTCCCTGTTGAGCCGTTACTTTTTTCCAAGGAAGCGTGCTGCGAGTCCATGTGTATATATCAGAAAAAGATGCGGTATAGATGCGAGAAAATGCAACACCCACTGGCACAGAACGAGCTGCATAAGAACCAAAGACTAACATATCGGCATAACAGCGGCTTTGATTTCCTTCAGACGGACGAAATTGAATGTAGACTTCTGCATCTGCATTAAAGTACCAAACAATGCGTTTTGCGTCTCCACTTTGCTTGTCGCGGTAAAGAACCCATCCACCGGGAGAACCAGCTCTAAATTCTTCTTGACGCTCGGTATGACTTTGTTTTCCGTTTTCTATAACATCAACATCATTAAAAGTTTGGGGAGCTACAATGACAAGAAATTCATCCATTCCCTCTTCCATGCGAACTTGAAAAAGCTCACCGACATCGTTGGTATGAAGTTCTCTGTTTTTAACCTGCACTTCTGTAAAGGGAGCTGTTATCCATGAAGAAACAATAGACTTACGAATTGAACTTGAGTCAGGAACATTCATGGAATTATACTGAGCATGCAGTGACAGTAAAGTCACAAAGAGCATGCAAGTACAGATTAAAAATTTACGCATTACCTTCCCCCAAAAAGACTTTAGTGTTGTCCGCCAGTGCCAGTTGCAGGAACACTTTGTGGATCGACAGGATCTGTATCTACAAAACTGCTACCTTCTGCAAGTTGCACTTGTGGCATAACAATTGTTCCGTCTGGTGCATGAATTTTTCCGTCAGCCTCTTCGTCAGGATGTGAACCTGCTGGGGCGTTACTTAAAAGCAGTTTGAGGCGGTTTAGCTGATTAACTTCACTAGAACCCGGATCGTAGTCGATTGCAGAAATGTTTGCTCCAGGGAAGCGGTGCCTGAGTTCTTTTATCATTCCCTTACCCGTAACATGGTTTGGAAGACAAGCAAAAGGCTGTACACACGCAATGCTCGGAACGCCAGAATGAATAAGTTCTACCATTTCTGCAGTCAGGAACCAACCTTCACCAGTGATGTTGCCCAACTGAACTATGTCATCAACGCCTTTCATCAGTTCGTAAATAGAACTTGGTGGTTCAAAGCGGTGACTCTTCTTAAACTGTCGCTTCATGTACGAACGGTACCGCTCTAAAAACCACACAAAGAGCCGAGCGTTACGTTCTGTTTTCTTTGGGAAGGCCAGCTGTTCGTGGCGGAAAATGCCCGTACTGAATGAATAGAAGAAAAAGTCTGCTAAATCGGGCATGACACATTCTGCACCTTCACGCTCAATTGTTTCTACAATCTGATTATTTGCGGTGGGATGGAACTTAACAAGAATTTCTCCTACAACGCCAACACGCGGTTTTTTAACAGGGCGCAGTGGCAGTTTATCAAAGTCACGAATAATGCCTTTAATAAGTTTGTGATACTTCCTGAAAGAATGACTTTTAAGTGCCACTTGTGCTTTACCATTCCATTTTTCGTAGAGTGCATTTGCACTTCCCGGAACAGCTTCGTAGGGACGAGTTCGGTAAAGAACACGCATAAGCACATCACCAATCATAATAGAACGCAACATTCCATCAAGCAGTGCAGGCGTAATCTTAAAGCCGGGGTTCTTTTCAAAACCCTGTGCACTCAAACTAATAACAGGAACTTGTGAAAGACCTGCATCATTTAAAGCTCTTCGTATAAAGCCAATGTAGTTTGTAGCACGACAACCGCCACCTGTTTGGGTTATGATAAGACTGGTATGGTTTACATCATATTTTCCGCTCTGAAG
>DMQP01000184.1 GCA_003455655.1 Treponema sp.
GACATTCTAAAACAGAGCGAAGAATACTACCGTAGCACACTTGATGTTCTTGATGCATGGTGGACACTTGGTCCAACACTCAATGCAAGTGCAGTTGGCAATTACATGTTTAATCCACCGTCTGTAAATTATTCAATTGATTCAGACGAAATTATTAATTCAATAGAATGGCCAGAAATTGCGGGACAGTCTACTAAGCCCAATGTTTCAAACAGACAAATTAAAATTGACGAAAGTCTTGATCATACGCTTTACAGTTTTAGTCTTAGTTTAAAGCAACCTCTTTTTACTTGGGGAAAAATTACAAATGCAATTAAACTCTACCAGGGTGTTTCTGAAGCACAAAGATTACAACTTAACATTACAGAAAGTCGCCTTGAAACAGAATTAGAAACTCGGCTCACAAGTCTTTTCTATTTGCAAAAGATTTTAAAAATTCTTGAAGAAGAATACAACTACGCAAGTCAGCTGGTTTCTTTTTCTGAACTTGCAGAACAAAACGGAATGATGATTCATCAAGAAGTGTTAGATGCAAAACTACAAGCAAAACAAATTCAAATTGCTCAACAAAATGTTAATGAACAAGTTTCGACACAACTTTTGGAATTACAAAAACTAACGCGAATACAAAATCTTTCGCTTGAAAACATTGACTATTCATTTGATGAAGCGCTCATAAAGCAAATAACTTTACTAGACAGAGAACAAATTAAAGAAAAAGCACTTTCTTCGGAATCAGAAACAATTCAACTTTTGCTTCAAACACAGAACTTGCAAGATATTGCTCTTAAAATTGCAAAAGCAAGTGTTAACTGGAAGCCAGACATTGCATTACAAATTTCTCTTGGTTACGGTGGAACAAAGTTTCCTTTTTTTGAAGACGGTTGGAAAGATGCAGATGACTATTCACTCAATTTTACTATTGGCATAACAACAAGTGTTTGGGATGGTGGCAATAAAGTTCGAGATGTTTCTAGAAAAATAAGTCAGCAACGCTCTGCTCAAATAGAATCAGAAGATGCAAAAATACAAATTCAGCACACACTAGACACTCAATGGAACACCGTAGACGCTTCTTCTTTACGCATAGAATATCAAGACTTAAAAATAGAAAATGCACATTTGAAAATTGAACAGCAAGAATTGATGTATAAAAATGGCTATGCTTCCGAAAGTGATGTTCTTTTTGCAAAAATTGACTGGTGTAATGAACGAATTACGCGTGAACAAGAAGCGCTTAACGTAGCTGTGGCTGCATATACCATCTTGTACTTATCAAAATAAATTTAAAAAACTATTGCAAAGATTCAAAATATCTTCTAGACTGTCTTACCATATCAAAAGCATTTGTGGCGCTGTCGTTGACAGGTTTTGGAGTCAGCAGGAAGTCCTGTGGCTCTGATTTTTCCCATTGGGAGAAAATGAATGCAGAACTCTTATTACATGCAGCGGCAAGAAGCCACTGAATCAAACGCACGCTCGTATCCGCGTAAATTTCCCATTGCACTTAACAAAGCAAAAGGCTCATGGATTGAGGACGTTGAAGGTAACCGTTATCTCGATTTTTTGTGCGGCGCAGGAACACTTGCACTTGGTCACAACAATGAACAAGTTAACGCTGCAATGATTGAGCTTATAAACTCAGAAGCACCTTTACACACATTAGATCTTACTACACCAACAAAAGATACTTTTGTTCAAACGCTTGAAGCATTACTTCCTGGCGAGTTACGCAACAATGCAAAAATTCAGTTTTGTAGCCCCAGTGGAACAGATGCCGTTGATGCAGCAATCAAACTGTGTAAAACAGCAACTGGCCGTTCAACCGTTGTTTCTTTTACAGGAGCATATCACGGAATGGGTCACGGTGCACTTAGCCTTACGGGCAATCTTTCTGCAAAAGGTCCAATTCAAAATTTAATGGGTGGAGTTCAGTTTTTACCCTACCCTTATTCATACCGCTGTCCCTTCGGCTTAGGAGGAGACGCTGGAACTGATGCAGCCTGTGCTTACTTTGAACGAGTTCTTACAGACCCTGAAAGTGGCATTGCAAAACCAGCAGCAGTTATTCTTGAACCAATACAGGGCGAAGGTGGTGTTATACCAGCACCAGTAAAATTTTTGCAAACAGTTCGTCGGGTAACCAAACAATTAAACATTCCTCTCATTGCAGATGAAATCCAGTGTGGAATTGGACGAAGTGGAAAATTCTTTGCCTTTGAATATGCAGACATTGTTCCTGATGTTATTTTGTGTAGCAAAGCAATTGGTGGAAGTCAACCGCTTGCAGTAGTTGTTTACAACAAAGAACTAGACAAATGGCAGCCTGGTGCACATGCAGGAACATTCCGCGGAAATCAACTTGCTATGAAAGCTGGCACTGTTGTTATGAACACAGTCAGTCAAGAAAGTTTCCTTGCTGAAGTACGCAGAAAAGGCGACTACTTACGCACTAAAATGAATGAACTTAAAGAAAGTGTTAGCATCATTGGTGATGTTCGTGGCAAAGGCCTTATGATGGGAATTGAATTTGTTGATCCTTCACAAAGTAAAGATTCTTTGGGTTCACTTCCAGGCTCTGGAACAATTAGCGCTGCGGTTCAGCATGAATGTTTTGAAAATAAACTCATCATGGAAAAAGGCGGAAGAAACGGAGCGGTAATGCGCTGTCTTTGTGCACTAACAGTTACCGATGAAGAAATTAACACAATGATTTCTATCTTTAGCGCTGCAGTCAAAAAAATTGACCGTCAAGTTAAAGATGGCTCCTTCGGAAAATAAACATGGAAAAACTTCTGCTTACAGAAAATGTTCCCGACAAAAATGAATATGCACAGATGGTAACCAAAACTATGGTTGCCGTCTGCAATGCGTTCAAAGATAAAAAAGCATACACAGGTCCACAGCCTGCTCAGCTTGCTCAAAAAATTCGTTCTTACAACATTTTACCCCAAGAAGGTTTAGGCTTTGATGCGGTAATGCAAAATGTAGAAAAAGATATTCTTCCAAACTTTTTGCGTACCAGTTCAACACAGTATTTGGCTCACTTACACGGACCGTCAATTCTTGAATCTATTTCTGCGGAACTTATCTTAAGCACTTTTAACCAAAGCATGGACAGTTGGGATCAGTCACCAGTTGCAACCGAAACTGAACTTGCAACAATTCAGTTTTTGTGTTCACTGTTTGGATACAAAACAACAGAGTCTCTTACTCCCGATGGCTGTTTTACCAGCGGTGGCTCTCAGTCAAATCTTACTGGCATACTTTTAGCTCGTGACTGGTTTTGCAATACCGTTCTTAAGCATGATGTAAAAAAACAAGGCTTACCCGACACTTACAAAAAATTCAAATTGTATACATCTGCTGTGTCTCACTTTTCCATGGAAAAATCTTGTCACCTTTTGGGCTTAGGCTACGATGCAGTGGTAAAAGTTCCTACGAATGACAAAATGCAAATGGATATTCAAGCGCTAGAACACTTGCTTGAAGAAGACAAAGCAAAAGGAAATCTTCCATTCTGTATTGTTGCAACCATTGGCACAACAGACTTTGGTTCCATTGATGATGTTAAAGCTTTACGCGCACTAGCAGACAAATACAAAACTTGGCTTCATGCAGATGCTGCCTACGGTTCTGGTTTAGTTATGTCATCAGAATATGCTTACAGGTCTGGACCACTTTACGAGTGCAATTCCATTACTGTAGACTTTCACAAAATGTTTTTGCTTCCCATAAGTTGTAGTGCTATTTTGGTAAAAGATGCAAAAACGTTTGAACCTCTTGAACTTCACGCAGACTATCTCAACCGCGAAGAAGACGAAGAAGACGGTTACACAAATCTAGTAGGAAAATCAATTCAAACAACGCGTCGCTTTGATGCTCTTAAAGTTTGGATGACTTTTCAGGCCCGTGGTAAAAACGGCTACAACAACATCATCAACACGTGCATTAACAATGCTGCCTACGCTTACAAAAAACTTTGTTCATACAAAAACATTTCTTGCGCAGTAGAGCCAGAAATTTCTTCGGTAGTGTTTAGAGTTTGCAAATCGAATAGCGCCAGTGCAGATGACCAGTTGAACAAAAACATTAGAAGAACTTTGCTTCACACTTATGGAATTGTTATAGGACAAACTGTTTACAAAGAACGCACTCACTTAAAGTTCACCTTATTAAATCCTCGCCTGACGCACACAGATTTAGATAATCTTATTACAACAATTCTTTCTATTGCGGAATAAAAAAGGGGCTGCCTTTTTTGACAGCCCCGCAGTTTTTACAAAGATTCAATTACTCTAGGTTAAGACGCAGTGTTAAAATAAGTTGTGTTGCTACACCAAAAATTGCAATACAAATAGCATTACATAATGTCGAAATCCAGAACACACATGCTACGGTCAAGTCTTCGGATGAATCAATACCAATTACATGAAAGATAGAAATAGCAACTCGGTTCAGCACAGCAATAATAACCACAACTGCAATTACTTCTACCAAAGTACGATGCTTCTTAACTAAATGTGCAATTGCTTTTACAACATACACAAACATAACCAAAGCAAGGAAAGAAGATGCTGCTACAAAAATAACTGCTGGAATAAAAGTCGTACCTAATGCATCTTTGTTTTCTGATAAAAGTTGAGCAAGTTCGGTAAACAATCCATCTGACCATGCACGAACTGCAAGGAAAAGAAGTGCAACGCAGTTTACCAGAATGTAAAGCAATGACCACACGAATGCGGCAAGAGCGCGACCCCACACATGTTCTCCCATAGTAACAGGAAGAGACAGATTAAGATATGCTTCATCACCCAACATTCCCTTCTGGAAGCGTTTTTCTATAATGATGATAGAAACAACAAAGCTTGCAATAAAAAGAACGACTGCGAGCATCATCAAAATACCGCGAATAAGATTTCCTGAATCGTTTTTATAAAAATCGAGAGAACTATCTTTGAAGACAACAATACCGGCAATAAGCGACACTGCAAGCAAAACTGCATACACTGGCAACAGAACACGATATGAATTTAGTATTTCATACTTAAAAACTTTCCACAATTGAGGAAAGGGATTTCTTATTTTCTTAGTTTCCATTTTCATCTCCTTTTAGCAGCGGAATTCTTCACGGAAGAGTGCATCAATTGACATTCCCGTAGACTCGCGAATAGATTCAACATCGCCCTGACGAACAATTTTTCCTTCCTTGAGGAAGAGCACATGGTTAAGCACACTTTCAATATCGCTAATCAAGTGAGTTGAAATAATTATCGTTGCACTTTCGCTGTAATTGCTGATAATTGTTTCAAGAATATAATCACGAGCTGCAGGGTCAACACCACCAATGGGTTCATCAAGCATATAGAGTGGAACTTCACGACTCATAGTTAGAATCAGTTGCACTTTTTCTTTTGTTCCCTTAGAAAGTGTCTTCAATTTTTCTGAAGAATTAATGTTAAGACGTTTAAGCATGTCATAGGCTTTGTCTTTGTTGAAATTAGCATAGAAGTCATCAAAGAGAGCAACTAAATCTGCAACTGTCATCCAATCATTCAAATACACTTTGTCTGGTTGATAAGAAACAACCGCTTTAGATTCTGCACCTGGCTTAAAACCACAGACCGTAATTTCTCCGCTGCTAGGTTTTAAAAGTCCTGCTGCAAGTTTAAGCAATGTTGTTTTACCGCTTCCGTTTGGTCCTAAAAGTCCAACAATAGAACCTGCGGGCACTTCAAGATTCAGGCTGTCTAAGGCAGTCTTTGTCAAATATTTTTTGGTAACGTTCTTACATTCCAAAACAGAATTCATACATCCTCCATTTATGCGCTCATAGACGCAAGCGCTTTTTCGACATCGCTCTTTGTAAACCCAAGAGCAAGCATTTTCTGCATAAAACCATTCAGTTCTGAATTAAACAAGTCAGACCGCATTGCAGCAATTTTTTCTTCGTCATCAGTGATGAATCTTCCTGCGGTACGCTCTGAACGAACCAAGCCCATTCGTTCAAGTTCCGCAAGTGCTTTTTGCATGGTGTTAGGATTCACTTTTGCATCTATGGCTAAATCCCGCACCGAATCAATTTTGCTTCCAGGCGAAAGTTCCCCAGAAACAATGCGCAACTTAAAGCTATCCATCAGCTGAAGGTAGATGGGTTTTTCACTGGTAAAGTTATATTCCATCGTTACACCTCCTCTGTACTAAAACCTTACTGTATTAAGTGTATAATACAGTAACACAGCAACTTTGTCAAGTATTTTTTTTGCTTTTTTTTTCGATATTGAAAGAAATCCCAAAAAACAGTACTCTAGGAAAAGTATTTTTTTTATAGGAGCAAAACATGACATACACTGCAGAAGTGGAGCATATGTGTCCTCTGGCAAAAGGCGCATATCATGGTCCAGCACCTATTCCCGAAGAAGGCGAATGGGTAAAGGTAAAGAAAATTGAAGATGTATCGGGATTTACTCACGGTATCGGTTGGTGTGCACCTCAGCAGGGTGCTTGCAAGCTTTCTTTGAATGTAAAAGACGGCATTATCGAAGAAGCTTTGGTTGAGACTATCGGATGTTCTGGTATGACTCACTCAGCAGCTATGGCTTCAGAAATTCTCATTGGTAAAACATTGCTTGAAGCTTTGAACACTGACCTTGTATGCGATGCAATCAACACCGCAATGCGCGAACTGTTTATGCAGATTGTATACGGCCGCACACAGAGTGCTTACTCTAAGGACGGACTTAAAGTTGGTGCTTCTTTGGAAG
>DMQP01000190.1 GCA_003455655.1 Treponema sp.
TTCTGCGCCTCCTGAATGTCATCGGACTGAATCATTCCGTCAAGAATTCTAATGCACCTTCTGGAACTTGCACCAATTTTAGGGTCATGGGTAACTATTACCACAGTTGTTCCGCTCTGATTTATTTCGTTAAAAAGCTGCATTACAGCCTTACCTGTTGCCGTATCCAATGCGCCAGTTGGCTCATCGGCAAGAATAATCTGAGGACGGGTAACGGTTGCCCTTGCTATTGCCACACGCTGTTTTTGTCCGCCTGAAAGTTCATGGGGTCTGTGATTCATTCTGTCCTGAAGCCCTACACGCTCAAGAGCCTCCCTTGCGCGAACAGCTCGCTCCTTTCTGTCAACGCCAGCATACCTTAGCGGAAGCATGACATTTTCTAGCACCGTCATGGATGAAAGCAGAAAGTACTGTTGGAAGACAAATCCTACAGTTTCGTTTCTAAGAACCGCAAGTTCTTTTTCTGACATGGATGCTGTGGGTTTACCGCCAACTTCCACTATGCCAGAAGAGGGACGGTCAAGGCAGCCTATCATGTTCATGCATGTAGACTTGCCTGAACCAGAGGGGCCCATTATGGTAACGAATTCCCCCTGCCTGATTGTAAAAGAAATTCCCCTAAGGGCATACACGGTTGTGTCCCCAATTGCATACTCCCTTTTTACATCCTGCATGCGGATTACTTCACGCGCTTCATTCAGTTCCATTAAAAGCCTCCCGGAGGTCCACCTGCTCCACCGCTGGGTGCACCACCCCCCTGAGAGTTACCAGAAGGACGAGCTCCGTTACCGCCAGAAGAAGTTCTGTTTGCATTGTTGCGGTTCATGCCAGAAGCACGCACTTCGCTCTGAGCCTTAAGAACTTCTCCTCCGCTCAGTCCCGTAAGAATTTCTACATAAGTGGAATCATAATTTTGAACAGTTACCGCAATCCGCTCTCCCGTACGGGCTAGCTCAACATAGGCACCATCCTTGTCCTGAGCAACAGCATACCGTTCCACAAGCACATAGTTTTCATCGGGACTAACTTTTATTTCTCCGCTAAAAGAAAAGTTTGGAAGTATTACATCAGGATATTCGTCTATTCTAAGTTTGACTTTTACCACAGTTGCACCACGGCTAGTTACTTCTCCGATGGCAGGCCACCCTACAACATAACCGTTTACAATTCCGTCGTAAGCAGGAAAAGTAAATTCAACAGGAAGCCCTTCCTGAAGTTTTGCAACATCTGTTTCGGTAACTTCAACTTCTGCGGTAAGATAAGAAACATCTACAAGAGTTCCAATGGAATCCTTTGCCGAAAGAGAGTCTCCCACAGAAACCTTAAGATTTGCAATAACTCCGTCAAAGGTGGCAGTTACCTTACACTCGTTTATTTTCTGCACAAGAGCCAAACGCTGGGTTTCCATAAGTTCAATTTCTTTTGCCGAACCGTTTATTTTTTTTGTCGCCATGTTGTAGTCATGCTGAGCCAGATTGTATTGCTGGGTCGTGTCGTCAAGCTGAACAAGAAGGTCTCCTTTTTTTACATAGTCACCCTGCTGAACATAAACGCCTACAACCGTACCAGAAGAAAGTGCCTGTAAAGACTGACTTTGAGCGGCAGAAACAGTTCCCGAAATTTCTATTACATTTTCGTATGTTTCAGAACGAACAGTGTATGTGGTTGTTTCTAGGGAAGATTTTTTTGTAAGGACCTTACGAAGAATTACAAGACCTAATCCAAGAATTACAGTCACTGTAAGAATGACTATTAAAACCTTCGCCTTTTTTGACATTTTCTTTTTCATATTATTCACCGTCCCTGCAGAACAAAAGCTGCGTTTCGTTGTTATAGATAATGATGTCAATTTGACTCATCAAACACTTTAGCCGATAGTTTTCGCAATTAGTGAGAGCAGACTGTAATTCACTTTCACTAACTATGCCTTGCTTAAACCAAGTTTCTGTATCTTGGGCAAGGGTTTTATACAGTTGGTAAGATTCTTCATTAACTTGCATTGACCACAAAATATCTGAAAGTTCAGTCTGAGCATTTACCACCGCAGTTTCGTATTTTCGTTCTGCAGCTTCAATGTCATACAATTCTTGCTGAAGACTTATCTGAGTAATTTGATTTTCTATTGCAGATTTTTGTATGCCAAAGGGATTAAGCGTAAGAGAAAGCGAAACAAGAGGACTTTTATTTTCTGTTGTCAAAGGTATTGAAAGTCCCCCCGTAAAAGAGACTATGTCTTCCCAAGCAAAGCGGGCACTTGCATCTAGAGTATTATACTTTGTAAGAGCGTCTGCAAAAGTAAAACCTGCACCAGCGGTAAGTGTTACCGGACTGTCTCCGTCTCGACTTACTTGATTGTAATACTGAGTCCACAAAGCTTTTTCTAATTCGGAATAAGAAGTTTTTTCAAACGAAAGAACATCAACCGGTTGAACTTGCGGAATAAGCGAGGGTAAAAACTGAAAAGCATCAGTGTATTCAACTCCACACTTTGAAGCAAAGACTGCAACTTTTCTTTCAAACTCACGTTCTGCATTTTCTACAGAATGTTGTGATGTAATGTACTTTAAGTAAGCTGTCCGATATTTTGACGAAGTTTCAGCATAGCCCTGCGCTATAATCTGATCAAAGGAAATTTTATCTTCGTAAAGCGATTTTTTAGCAGACACATAAGATGACGCTGAAGAATACAAAGCTTTTAATTCAGAATAAAATTGTTTTTCTGCGCTTAATAATCCGTCTGAAAGTTTGCGCTCTGCTTCAAGCGTTTGTCTTTGTGCATTAAGCAAAGAAAGTTTACGAGTCGTTGTAGATGAAGAAATAATATCAACTTGAACAGAAAGAGATGTGTTAGAAACAGAAGAATCAGTTTCATCAAAAGAAAAAGTTGTTCCTGCAGATAATCGAAGGTTAGCTGCTTGAGGAACGGTTAGTTCTGCATTGGGTTTAAAAGAAACCGATGTTTTGTCGTTGACCGTTTTGATGGTAACTGTTCCCGTAGAAAGAGAAAGATCAATTCCTCTGTTTAGGTTTGTAAGTTCTTCATTAAGCGTTTGCTTTTGTGCGGCAGAAACAAGCTGTTTTACAGAAAGGTCATTTGCGAGATATCCTTCAAGTAATTCAGAAACAGAATGTTCCTGCGCAAAACACAGAGAAATCGAACCAAAGAGGAAACAGAAAGCTAAAATCAGTTTGCTGTATTTCATACCTCTACTATAAAACAATAGTCTTAAAAAAAACTATAGTTTTTATTTAAGAAGTTGTTATATTCAGCACTTATAACAAAGATTTTATGCTTTACAGGTAGTGCTTAAGTTCATTCAGTATGGGTTTTGCATGTTCATCGCAAAGACCAAAATCCATTTCACGGTAAGACCAAGCACAGCGACCTATATTGTATTTAACAAAAGCTGCATTTATAGCCTTATACCATGCGAGTGTATCTGGAAGGTCTGCCAAATTGATAACACCGTATTCGCCACAGTACAAAAGAGCATTTCGTTCTTCAGCAACTTTAACTGCCTGAGCAAAAAGATTATCGAAGAGGCTTGCATCAACCATTCCATCTTTTAACTGATCGATAAAAGGTGATGAATGAAGTTCCAGTGACTTTGCATTACGCTGGTAAGATTCAACGGTATCGGGGAACTTCATGCGGAAGTGTTTGGGCATTTCGCGAACCCAGTAAGCACCTTGATGAGTAAACAAAAGTGGTTCATAACAGTGGAAGTTATATACAATTTTGTCGTCACAAGGAGGATCTAAATCTGCAAGCGCATCAATGCTGTTGTTCCAGTAACCACCCACAAGAATATATACATCTGAACAAATGGCACGAATGCGTTTAATACAGGTTGCAGCAATGCTGTTCCACAAAGAACAAAAACATTTGTCTGTAACTTCGTTTAAAAGTTCGAAGGCAACAGTGTCTGTGTATTTTGCAAAACGTCGGGCAAGTTCTTCCCACAGGCGGTAAAAGCGTTCTTGCAAAGAAGAGTCAGAAAAGAAACCAGTTTCAGCTTCACCTTGATCAAAAGAAAAACCTGCTGTTTTGTGAAGGTCAAGCACCATGTTCAGTTTATGACGGCGACAGGTAACAATTACTTTTTCTATACGAGCAAAACCTTCTTCGATATAGTTACCGTCTTTGTCTTCAACCAAATTATAATCGATGGGAAGACGAAGGTGATCAATTCCCCAAGTGGAAAGTTCTGCAATGTCGTGTTCGTTAATAAATGTGTCATAGCGCTTTTTTGAATGATCGCACTGTGAAAACCATCCGCCTAAGTTGATTCCTTTTTCAAAACCTTCAAATCTTCTCATGCCTTACCTCACATAAGTTTCTGATATTTCTTTTCGATGTCTTTTATAAGTTTGTATTCGAACGAATCTACCAGTGCCAGCCATGAAGCTTCAACAACGTCACAACTTACACCAATGGTTGTCCAACTGTCTACACCGTCTGAGCTTTCAATTAAAACACGAACTTTTGCAGCAGTTGCGCTTGTACTGTCAAGAACACGAACCTTATAGTCTGTAAGACGAATCTGCGTAACAGAAGGATAGAATGTCATTAGAGCAGAACGAAGTGCATTATCAAGAGCATTAACAGGACCCTTTCCTTCTCCAGCAGCAATTTGAATGTGACCGTCAACATCTATTTTAAGTTGTGCAAAAGCATACAAATCTGTTTCTACAAGAGGAATTTCTCCGCTCGTTTTATAGTAGTGCAATTTAAAGAAAGGCTGATACTTACCCAGTGATTTGCGCACTAAAAGTTCAAAACTTCCATCGGCGCCTTCAAACTGATATCCGTCATGTTCAAGCGCTTTAACTTTTGCAACTATATCTGAAACAAGGGGACTTGCTTTTGTAATTGAAGAATCGAATTTCTTTATTTTTTCGATTATCATGCTGCGTCCTGCAACTTCACTCATAAGGAAGACGCGTTCATTTCCCACAGATTCTGGTTCAACATGTTCATAGGCAACTGGGTTTTTAAGCACTGCGTCTATATGCATTCCCGCTTTATGAGCAAAAGCATTCTGTCCTACATAAGGCATTCCTGGGTCAAGAGGAATGTTTGTTATTTCTGCCACACGACGGCAGATGGGAGTAAGAAGCGCCATGTTTTCTTGGGGAATACACTGACAATGCATTTTAAGCTGAAGATCTGCAATGATGGTAGAAAGATTTGCATTTCCTGTTCGTTCACCAAAGCCCAGCAAAACTCCCTGAACATGAGTTGCACCAGCTTGCACTGCAATAAGAGAATTAGCAACTGCAAGGCCAGAGTCATTATGTGTATGAATACCAACTTTTACTTTTGAAGCAAAGAGTTTTACCACCGTTTCTGTTATAACTTGACATTCATGGGGAAGACAGCCACCTTTTGTTTCGCACAAAATAAGAACACTTGCTCCACCTTCAACAGCAGCAGAAAGTGTTTTAAGTGCATAGTCGGGATTTTTCTGATATCCGGTGAAAAAATGTTCTGCGTCATACATGACATTGCGACCTTCTTTGGTAAGATAGGCACAAGTATCACGAATCATTTCAAGGTTCTGTTCAAGTGTTGCATGAAGCACTTCGGTGACTTGAAAGTCCCATGACTTACCAAAGATGACAACATCTGAAGTTCCGGCAGAAAGAAGACTCTGAAGATTTGCGTCTTCTGCACAGGGAATATCTTTGCGGCGAGTAGAACCAAATGCAACCAGTTTTGAATGAGTAAGGTGCAGTTCTTTTGCGCGCTGGAAAAATTCCATATCTTTGGGGTTACTGCCAGGATTTCCTGCTTCAATATAAGCAACACCTAGTTCGTCGAGAGCTTGCACGATATGCAGTTTATCTTGAACTGAATAACTTATGCCCTCGCCCTGAGAGCCATCACGAAGCGTAGAATCAAGTATGTCTATCTTTGCGTCCATGGGTGGATTATATAGAAGTAAAGCACTTTTCACAAGGGGGTGACTTGTGTATACTAATTGTATGGATTACGGAATTTTACGAGTTGCCTGCACCAGTCCGGCTTTAAGCGTTGCAGATTGTGAAGAAAATGTCAAAGTTATAGCAGAATGTGTAACTGAAGCTCAAAAACAACATGTTCAGCTTTTAGTTTTTCCAGAACTGAGCCTTACCGGTTACACATGCGCTGATTTGTTTTTACAAAAGACATTATACGAAGGTGCAATTAATGCGCTTGAACACTTATGTTCACTTACCAAACATACTGAACTTTTATTTTGTGTAGGCCTTCCTGTCATAAGCAAAAACAAACGCTACAACGCCGCAGCTTTTATTCAAAAAGGAAAAGTGCTTGCCGTAATTCCAAAGACCTATATTCCCACATACAGTGAATTTTATGAACGAAGATGGTTTACTCCCGCAGAAAAAATAACAGAACAGACCATAAGTCTTTCTGACAAACTAAAAGACATTCCTTTCGGAACAGAGCTTTTACTTGTTGCACAAAATAATCAGCTGGTAACCATTGCTGCAGAAATATGTGAAGATTTGTGGGTTCCTCTCTCACCTTCAACACATGCAAGTCTTGCAGGAGCAAGTGTTATTGCAAACTTAAGTGCAAGTAACGAAGTTGTTGGAAAAGCCGCATACCGTTCACTCTTAGTTAGTGCACATTCAGCAAAAACCGTAAGCGCATACCTTTATGCAGATGCAGGACATGATGAAAGTTCAACCGATATGGTTTTTGCAGGACACAACATTATTGCTGCAAACGGAAGCATAAAAGCACAGTCACAACTCTTTTCTCAAAGTTCTAAACTGACAGTTGCAGACATTGACATGGAAGCTCTTATGCAGGACAGACTAAGAACAACAACTTTTGCTGACTGCTCAAAAAATGAATCCTTAGCATTTAGACAAATTGAATTTACGCTTGCCCCTTCTCCTTTCGAAAACAAAAATGAAAAACTGTTAGGAAAAGTAGAAAAGAAACCCTTTGTTCCAGAAAGTCAGACAGAACGAAAAGAAAGATGTCTTTCTGTTATAGAACTACAGGCAGAAGGTCTTGCAAAAAGACTGCGTCACATACACTGCACTAGTGCTGTTATAGGTTTAAGCGGTGGACTTGATTCAACACTGGCACTCCTTGTTACCGCTAGAGCTTTTGACAAATGTGGCATCGACAGAAAAAACATTAGTGCTGTTACTATGCCTTGTTTTGGTACAACCGGAAGAACTTACCGCAACGCCTGTGCACTTGCTCAAAACACAGGGGCAACCTTGCGCGAAATAGACATAAAGAAAGCGGTTCTGCAACATTTTGAAGACATTGGTCACGACAAAGAAGTTCA
>DMQP01000162.1 GCA_003455655.1 Treponema sp.
CGCAAGATGGCTCTCTTTACTCAGTATGCAGTTGCAGCCGCAAAGATGGCCCTTGATGATTCTGCTCTTATGGGTAACACAGAAATGCTTGATACTGCAAGCGTATTTTTGGGAGTAGGAATTGGTGGTTTTGAAGTTATGGAATCGAGCATGAAAAGCTACTTCCAGTCAAACTATACCCGTATTCCTCCTATGACCATCCCTGAGATGATTCCTAACGAAGCAGCAGCAAACATTAGCCTTGCCTTTGGTCTGCATGGTGCAACCCACACTGTCGCAACTGCTTGTGCTTCAGGTACAGATGCAATTGGTGACGCACTTGATTATATTCGCGCTGGACGCGGTGACATTGTTTTAGCTGGTGGAGCAGAAAGCACACAGAACGGATTCGGCTTTTTAGGCTTTAATGTACTGCATGCTCTTAGTACAAAGTGGGCAGACGATCCTACTAAAGCAAGCCGTCCATTTGACAAAGACCGTGACGGATTTATCATGGGCGAAGGTGGAACTATTCTTGTTCTTGAAGAGTATGAACATGCAAAAGCTCGTGGAGCAAAAATCTATGCTGAACTTGCAGGTTATGGTGCTTCAAGCGACGGTTATCATCTGACAGCTCCTAATCCCGACGGAATTATTGGTGCTCGTGCAATGACTCTTGCTATGAAAGATGCAGGCGTTACTCCTGATCAGGTAACCTATTACAATGCTCACGGAACAAGTACAAAACTCAACGACTCTGGCGAAACAAAAATGTTACACATTGCCTTTGGAGAAGCAGCAAAGAACTTGCACATTTCTTCAACAAAGAGTATGACTGGTCACTGTCTGGGTAATGCTGGTTCTTTGGAAGCTTTAGTTTGTGTAAAAGCAGTTCAGGAAGGATTCATTCCGCCCACAATCAACTTGGACCAACCCGATGTTGAAGGTGGCTGTGATCTTGACTACACTCCCAATAAGGGAATTGAAATGCCTGTTCCTGTTGCAATGAGTGGCAACTTTGGCTTTGGCGGACACAACGGAATTCTCGTGTTCCGTTCAGTAAAGTAAAAGCTCTTTCAAGGAGATTATAATGAGTGTAACAACTGACATAGAATCACTTTTACCACACAGAAAACCTTTTTTGTTTGTAGACGCAATCGAAAGTTTTGACGACAAAGGTTGTGTGTGTACTCGCAAGTTTACCGAAGAAGACTTTTTCTTTAAGGGACACTTCCCCGAGTATCCTGTTGTACCGGGCGTAATTCTTATTGAAACCATGGCACAGGGTGGTGGCGCTGCATTAAGCTATCAGAAAATTTTTGCTGAAGGAAGTTTGTTCTTCCTTGCAACAGTAGATAAAGTTAAGTTCCGCAGACAGGTTCGTCCTGGTGACACTGTTCGTATGGAAATAACAAATCTTCGTGTCGGCCCCAAAATGGTAAAGCAAGCAGGAAAAGCTTTTGTTGGTGATGAACTTGCCGCAGAAGCAGAATGGCTGTGCTTGGTTGGTAATCAATAATTCCTTCCGTATAAAGTAAGCCTGTACTATTGACAAGTGCTTAGCCTTGACAAAAGTTGGGCTTACGGTAATAATTAGCTTATGAAATCTGAAAGGCGGAATGCAACCCGCTACGAAGAAATAGGCAGAGTAGACTCAACAGAACTGTGTGCATTGCCTGGTGTTATGGATGACATAAGTGAAACCGGATGTAAAGTTCATTTTCCTGTTCCCGTTACACTAGATAAAGAACGCGAATATGAGCTTACTATCCGTATGCCTGGTAAAGGAGAAGCTTCATCTATAACGCTGGTAAGTCGCCCTGAATGGATTCGAGACTTACCTGAAGGTTCAGAATTGGGCTTTAGTTTTTTACCGTCACAAGATTTTCCAAAACTTCAGTCGCTTATTAAAAGTCTAGAAGAACGCTTTTCTGATGAAGATGAAAGCATAATGAACATGATTGTTGATCTGCGTCCTAATTTTGTTAACTGCTGAACATGAGCGCAAGTATTGAACCCTTTCCCCATAGACTGTATCTTCCCTTTCCTGAACTAGATGCTCATTTTGATGATGAACTTACTCAGCGTTTTGGCATTTCTCCAGAAGGAACTTCTTACGGTCAGCTTCGTATGCTAAAGGAAGCTATTCCTGGAGGTCAAGTTCCCTATTGGTGTAGAACAGCAATGCTTGAACCTTACCTCGTGCACTTTGATTCAATTAGAGATGCCTCTGATGCGCTTCGTAACATGCAGCGTTCTTGGGCGCCCTATGCTTTTACTTGCTTTAGAAGAATGTCTCTTATTCAAGAAAAACTGCCACATGTAAATACAAAGCCTCGTGCTTTTCCGGTAAATATTCCTCAGTCGCCTATAGGTTTGTACACTTTACTCGATGAACATACCATGCTCTGTTCTGCAAAAACTTCAAGTTCACTTCCCTGCGGAACGCTTTCTCTTATAGAAGATCACGAAAATCCCCCCAGTAGAGCTTACCTAAAATTAGAAGAAGCCCTTTGTGTAGCCCACAGTCATTTTGGAGTTGACTTACCTAATGAAAATAGTCGCTGCTTTGACGCTGGTGCTTGTCCTGGTGGATGGACATGGGTTTTAGTTCAGTTAGGAGCAAGTGTTTTTGCTGTTGACAGAAGTCCCCTCGATGACCGCCTTATGAACTTGTCTACTGTTCAATTTACTGCACATGATGCTTTTACATTTGAACCCCAAGATATTGGACCCTTTGACTGGGTGTGCAGTGATGTTATTTGTTACCCCGAGCGTTTGCTTGAATGGATTAAAAAGTGGATTGCAAGCGGTAAAACAAAGCGCATGATTTGTACCATAAAGTTGCAAGGTTCTACAGACTGGAATCTTATTTCACAATTTGCTGCTATACCAGACAGTCTTGTTTTGCATCTTTCTTACAACAAACACGAACTTACTTTTATTCACTGTGGAAAGTAGTTATTCACTAATATCTTTAAGCCTATAAGGTGTAGACTGGTAAACATAATAGTTGAGCCAGTTTGAATAAAACAAGTGTGCCGAACTTCTCCATGTAGAAAGCGGAGTTGTTTTAGCGTCATTGTTGGTAAAGTAGTTTTCAGGTAGCGCAGGATTTAAGCCCTTCTTTTTGTCTCGTTCATATTCTTTTGCTAATGTGTCTCTGTCGTATTCCAAATGTCCGGTCATAAAAATGCTACGATTGTCTTTTGATTTTACAATTGTTGCTCCACTTACTGAAGAACTTGCTAAAAGTTCAAGCGCTTTATTTGCCTTAACATCTTGCGTGGGAATTGTTGTGTAGCGTGATGTAGGTACAGGAAAAAAATCGTCAAAGCCACGAAGAAGCGGATCTTTCGGAGCTAAGACTTGAGACTTGTATATGCCACTTAACTTGGTTTTCATAAGTTGCTTGTCTATGCCGTACAGGTGATACAAACCAGCCATCGCTCCCCAACAGATATATAGGGTGCAGAAAACATTCTTTTTGGCATAATCCATTATTTTGCACAAGTCCTGCCAGTAGTCCACTTGTTCAAATGCTAATTGTTCCACCGGAGCCCCAGTAATAATCATGCCGTCAAACTTTCGCTGCAACACTACACTTGAAGGAACATAGAATTTGTCTAAATGTTCTTTGCCAGTGTGCTTTGAAACATGACCTGCCATATTAACCAGTGAAACTTCAACTTGAAGGGGAGTGTTTGCCAAAAGACGAAGCAACTGCAATTCCGTTGTCTCTTTTGTGGGCATAAGGTTAACGATTGCAATTTTTAGAGGACGAATATCTTGTGACTTTGCACGCTCTGAAGTCATTACAAAGATGTTTTCTTTTTCGAGTGCGCCTATTACTGGTAAGTCGCTGTCTATTTTAAGTGGCATGAGCGGTATTATAGCAAAGATTTTAATTATGTGCTATAGTGTCTCTATGAAAATGAAACTGGACCGAAAGGCTGCAATTAAAAAAGTTAAGGCACTTGTATTTTCTCCTAAGTCAGAACTTGCACCTTTTCGCGCAAAACTTGAAAAAACATTCTCCTCAGTTTTTTTGCCCAATCATGTTGAATGTGTAGATCATAATTACGGCGGAGTCCATTGTGATGTTCTTCATCCGGTGGTGTATTCTTCTCATCGCATTATTATTTATGTTCACGGCGGATCTTTTGTAGGCGGTTCTCGTAATAGTTGGAGAAACTTTTGTTCATCTCTTGCTCATGAAACTTCTTGTCGTGTTGTTGTTCCAGAATTTCGTCTTCCTCCTTCGTACCCTTTTCCTGCTGGCATAGAAGATTTACAGGCTGTCTTCCGCATGGTCTATTCAGAAGAAGCTGTTGCTATGCAGTTAGAGCATTCGTCTTCAGGTTTGCCCAGTGCTGTTCGTGAAGATGTTCAAATTATTCTTGCAGCAGACGGAAGTGGCGCTTCTCTTGCAATAGCATTGCTTTTAAAATTGCGCGACAAATACAGACAGTGTGTTAAACATCTTATTCTTTTTTCTCCTTGGCTTGATGTTACTTCAGATAATCCTCTCATAAGTGGTCGTCATGTTAGCGATGAAGTTATAAGTGGAGATGCTTTGCATCGTGCTGTTGATATGTACACTTATTCTTCAAACATAGATAATCCTCATGTCTCTCCACTTAAAGCTGATGTAGAATCGTTTAAAGGGTTTCCTCATGTGTACATTCAGATGGGGCAAAAAGAAATTCTTTTGCGCGATGCAGAACGTTTTAGAGATATACTGCAAAAAGCTGGTGTAGAAGTTACTATGGATATTTGGCCAGATATGATGTTCATGTTCCAAATGGCAGATGAATATCTTGCTGAATCACACCTTGCTTTAGAGAAAATTGGAAAAACTATTTGCGAACGTGCAGAAGATAGAGACACTCAAGAAGAACGCGAAGACATTATGCGTAAAAATAATATAGTTCGGGATGAATGATGGAACTTCTTTCGCCAGCAGGCAATGTGCAAAAACTTGAATACTGTTATCGCTATGGAGCTGATGCCGCATACATTGGCTTAAAGAATTTTTCGCTTCGTGTTAAAGCAGATAATTTTTACGAAGACGAGTACAAGCGAGTCTGTCAGTTAAAAGAACAGTTTCCTGGTCGCAAATTGCACTGTGCGCTTAACATTTCATTCCACAACGCAGAACTTGACCGTTTACAAAAAGAACTTCCCTATTTTAAAAACTACCCTATAGATGCTTTTATTGTTCAAGACTTAGGCATTGTTCCTCTTTTGCAAAAAGAATTTCCTAATGCAGCACTTCATCTTTCAACTCAAGCAAGTTGTATGAATCGTGAAGCAGTTAAAATGTATAAGTCGCTGGGATTTTCTCGCGTTGTTATGGGACGAGAAGCTTCTCTTGCTGAAATTAAAGAAATAAAAGATGCTGTTCCAGACATGGAAATAGAATGTTTTGTTCACGGTGCAATGTGTATTGCCTACAGTGGTCGTTGTCTTATGAGTGCATACATAAACGGTCGCAGTGCTCAAGAAGGATTTTGTTCTCATACCTGTCGCTGGGATTTTGATGTGCTTTCTCCTTCTCATTGCGATGATACAAGTCGTGATTATACTCCTCAGGCTCGTGCAATTGCTCAGAGTGGGGCACTTGTTTTGCGGGAACATAAAAGACCCGATGAATACTTTCCTATTTTTGAAGGTGATAATTTTACTGCTGTTCTTTCTTCTAAAGATTTGTGCATGGTTGATCATCTTGCAGACTTACGCGATGCTGGTGTTGACTCTCTTAAAATAGAAGGTCGCATGAAAAGTGTTTATTATGTTGCTCTTGTTACTCGAGCTTACCGCAAAGCACTCGATGCATTAGAAGGTCGCATTAGCAAAGAAGAAGCAGAACCTTTTATTCAAGAATTATATCACGCAAGTCACAGACAGTATGCAACAGGTTTTTACTACAATGCGCAAGAAGCAGATGTTGCTGTTAGTGGAGAAAGTAAAAGTCAGTTTGAACTTGCAGCACTTCTTGGTTCTGAGTGTGAGGCATCTGTTGAAGAAGAAATTTTTAGTCGCAGTTCTTTCCTTGAACAAAAAAGAGCAAAAGAATATGAAGCTATGGTTCCACAAGCAAAGGCTGCTTTTAAAAAAGCTGTAGAAGCGCATCCAGACACTTATTTGCCTGGTGTAACAAAAAAAGAAGGTTGGATTTTCTACGATATAGAAATGCTTAACATCATCGACGCAAAGAGTGAAGTTCAAGTGGTAACTCCAGATGAATGCGCATTTGATTTGTCTCATGAACAGTTTCAGTTAGTTAATCCCCAAACAGGTGAAGTGTATCGGTGGGTTTGTGCAGATCATCCTTGTGTACTGTATACAAAACTTCGTTTACCGCAGGGAGCAATTCTGCGTACAAAAAGCACTTTGCGTTAGGGGGCCTTATGAAGACTTGGTCTTTTGAAACAAATACAACAATTACAGACCCCGATGAATTAATTAGCATCTTCTTTAGAACATACACTGACCGTTTTGACTCAGAAGCAGAAAAACGAATTCGTGACGCATGGAATTTTTTAATAAGCAAAACAAAAAATATAACTCGTAAGTGTGGTCTACCTTACTATTTGCATCCCATGAGAGTTGCTTCTGTTCTTGCTAAAAGTGGTCTTGGTGCAGATTGTGTTGTTGCAGGATTTTTTCATAACATTCTTGATGTTTCGCCCGACTGCCTTCCTGAAATTGAAGCTGCTTTCGGAAAAGAAATATGTACCGTTATTGAAGGGACTGCAAAAATAACCAGTCTTAAAATAAACAGTTCATCTATGCAAGAGGCAGATTCTATTCGTAAAATGCTTTTTGCTATGGTTGATGATATTCGTGTTATTTTAGTTAAACTTGCAGATCGACTTGACCGTATGCGTAATCTTTCTTCAGTAAGCGCAGAAGCGCAAAAACAAGTTGCTGCAGAAGTTATAGATATTTGGGCTCCTCTTGCTGGTCGTCTTGGTATGAATGATGTCAAAAATGAAATGGAAGATTTGAGCCTAAAGTATTCAAACCCAGAAGTCTTTTTGCAAATAAAATCTATCGTTTCTCAGAAAAAAAATGAACGGCAAGAATATCTTGATCGAGCGGTAAAGAAAATTTATTCAGCTGCAGAAAAAAGTAAAATTACAGTTACTATATCAAGTAGAGCAAAACATTTTTATTCAATTTATCAGAAAATGCGAAAGCGCAATAAAGAAGCAGGCGAACTGTATGACCTTCTTGCTTTACGAATTATTTGTACGACAGAAACAGAATGTTATACGCTTTTAGGAATTGTTCACGGTTTGTGGAAACCTATGGAAGGACGTTTCAAAGATTATATTGCAATGCCTAAAGCAAACGGATATCAGTCACTTCACACAACGGTCATTTGTGAAGGTAAACCGCTTGAAATTCAAATTCGCACAGAACAAATGCATTCTATTGCAGAACACGGTGTTGCTTCTCACTGGCTGTACAAAAAGGGAACAAATCGTGACATGGTCAAAGCAGAAGATTTAAGTATCATCAATCAACTGCGTGAACTTCGTGACGAACAGTTAAGCAATGAAAGTTTTTTTGCTGAACTTAAAAATGAACTTTTAGGAGATAGAATTTATGTCTTTACTCCCAAGGGTGATGTAAAAGATCTTCCTGCGGGTTCTTGTGCTATTGACTTTGCCTACAGTATTCACTCTGCGGTTGGAGAAAAAATTGTTGGAGCTAAGGCTGATGGAAAAATTATTCCTCTTACTGCTCCTCTTAAAAACACTCAGATTGTAGAAGTGCTTACAAATCCACAAGCTCATCCTACACAAGCTCAGCTTAAAGCAGTTAAGACAGGTAAAGCTCGTCAGAAAATTCATTCTTGGCTTATAGCAAATGATGCAACTTTTATTGATAAAACAGCAGAAGCAAAACGAGAAGCGGAAATTGTTGCAAATACATTACATTCTCAACATGTTGCTGAACAGCGTGCTCAGGAAGGAAAACCTCGTAAGCAGAAAAAGCCAGAATCTGAATACACGGGAAAAATTCGTGTGCAAAATACAAAGAACTTTTTAGTTACCATTGCTCACTGCTGTAATCCAACTCCCGGAGAACCTATTGTTGGTTATGTAAGTCATAATCGCGGTATTACCGTACATTCTGCATCTTGTCTAACTTTTTTACGAATCCCTAACATTCAGACTCGAAGTGTAGAAGTTTCTTGGGACACAACTTCTTCTGTTAAAGATGAAAAAAAACTTGCGTATGAAGCTCAGATAAAAGAAAGGGCAAAAGAAAAAGCAAAGGAAAAAACTCGTTTTAAAAAACAGCGCTAGACATTTGTTCCTACCGCACAGCGTAAATCACCAGCGTAATCTTTTACAATGTGGGTTGACTGTAAGCCAGCATCATTCATAAGATATTGTGTCATTTGAACATTATATTCTCCGGCTTCAACTAAAAGCATGCCTTGTGTATTTAAATGTTCTTTTGCTTGTGGTATAAAATTTCGCATAAGTGCAAGTCCGTCATTAGTGCGTGAACTTTCTCCACTTAAAGTTACATCTCCGTCAAGCGCAAGAGCTGGTTCTGCTCTTCCGTCTTTTAAAAGTTCTATAACTTCTGCTTTGGGAATGTAGGGAGGGTTTGCCATGATTATGTCAAAAGTTCCCGGAACTGAAAAAAACAAATTGCTTTGTACAAGTCGTATATTCTGTCTGTAGTGTTCAGAAAAAAGTGCATCTCTGTTTTGTCTTGCAATGTTCAAAGCGTCACTGCTTATGTCTACCAGTGTAAGTAAAGGAAATGTTTCTTTTGTAACAAGTTTTGAATCTAATGCCGAACGAAGAACGCTTAGTCCCACGCATCCACTGCCAGTGCACATATCGCAAAGCGTAAGTGACTGTCGTGGGTGAGCTTTTACTTTTTGCTCTAGCGCATGCAGTGTTTGTTCTACCAAAACTTCTGTATCTGGTTTTGGAATAAGTACAGCGGGAGTAACAATAAAATCGTAACCAAAAAATTCTTTTGTTCCTGTTATGTAAGCAACCGGCAGTCCTGTCATGCGTGTCTGAATACAGTTTTCGTATACAGCTTGTTCTTCTTTGGTAAGATTTTCGTCTGCGTGAAAAAGTAAAAATGTTTTATCTTTTTGGAGAACAAATTGTAAAAGAACATCGGCATCCAGTGCGGGTGAAGAAGAACGAGTAAGGCTTTGGTTTGCCTCTAGAGTCTTTGTTCCGTACTGGCGTGCCTGAAAAATGGTCATTAGTTTTCGTTGAACTTTTCTTCGTTTGCGTAAACATTCAATGCATCAAGCATCTCATCCATGTTACCCATCATAAATCCAGGAAGATTATGAAGTGAAAGATTTATGCGATGATCTGTTACGCGGTCTTGGGGAAAGTTGTATGTGCGGATTTTTTCGCTTCGTGCTCCAGAACCAACCATGCTCTTTCGCGCATCAGCTCTTTCTGCTTGCTTTTTGCTTTCTTCCAAATCGAACAAACGAGCACGCAACACGCGGAAAGCTTTTGCTTTATTTTTTATTTGCGATTTTTCATCCTGCTGAATAACAACAATACCTGTGGGAATATGAGTAAGACGAACTGCAGAGTCTGTAGTGTTAACACACTGTCCACCAGGACCGCCTGCACGCATTACATCAACGCGAACATCTTCTGGTTTGATGTCAATTTCAGTTTCTTCTGCTTCGGGTAAAACAGCAACGGTTGCTGTAGAAGTTTGTAAACGTCCCTGTGCTTCGGTAACAGGAACGCGCTGTACACGGTGAACTCCACTTTCCCAACGTAAAGTTCCGTACACAAATTTGCCACTTATAGAAGTGACTATTTTGTTAAAGCCACCAACTTCTGTCTCTTGGGCTTCCATAGTTTCTGTTTTCCAGCCTTTGCGGTCTGCGAGGTGACAGTACATTTCCCACAAATCTCGAACAAAAAGACTTGCTTCATCTCCACCTGCTGCAGAACGAATTTCAAGAATTATATTTTTTTCATCAAGTGGATCCGGGGGAATAAGTTTGAGTTTTATCTGATCTTCAAGTTTTGGCTGCTTTTCTTCTAGTTCCTTCAGTTCTTCGCGTGCCA
>DMQP01000037.1 GCA_003455655.1 Treponema sp.
CAAGAAACCAAATCGGTGGGGAAAGAACCGTCAGCTTTCATACCTTCAGTTACCTGACCAATGAAGTACTTGTCTTCATCCATAGCTGCCAGGTAGTCAACTTCGTCTGTTGCCTTTCCGTTTACAACTTTGCGGTAGGGCTCTTCAAGGAAGCCGTATTCATTTACGCGAGTAAAGATAGCAAGTGAAACAATAAGACCAATGTTTGGACCTTCAGGAGTTTCAATTGGGCACATGCGTCCGTAGTGTGTGTAGTGAACATCACGAACTTCGAAACCTGCGCGGTCACGAGAAAGACCACCAGAACCTAAAGCAGACAGACGGCGTTTGTGTGTCAGTTCTGCAAGTGGGTTACACTGATCCATGAACTGTGACAACTGTGAAGAACCAAAGAATTCTTTAACACAAGCAACAATCGGTTTAATTGAAATAAGATCCTGTGGCTTAAGGGTTTCTGTTTCCTTAAGATTCATGCGGTCTTTTGCAATGCGTTCCATACGAGCAAATGCTTTGTTAAATTCGTTAGTAAGCAATTCTCCAACAGAACGAACACGACGGTTACCAAGGTGGTCAATATCGTCAAGGGGTTCATCTCCAATGTACACTTCAATCAAGTGCTTCATGGTGTTGATAATATCGTCCTTAATAAGAGTCAAATCTTCAACATCGTCAGAATAATTGAACTTTTTGTTCAACTTGTAACGACCAACACGACCTAAGTCATAGCGTCTCTGACTGAAGAACATTGAAGTTAAATCTTTTTCAGCTGTTTCAACGGTAATGGGTTCTCCTGGCATAAGTACAGAATATACTTTTGCAAGACAGTCTTCTTTTGAAGGCTCATCAGGATTTTCAACTCCGTCTTTAGAGAAAAGAATTTCTTCGCGCTCGAAACAGTTAACGATCATTTCGCTATCAAGAGATTCGTTGATTTCGTCTTTGTTTTCGGGCTTTTTCTTTGTGTTGAACTTGATAACGGTAACTTCTTTTACACCGTTTGCAATCAAGTCATCAATGTCATGAGGATGCAACTTGTCGCCAGCACGGAACAGTTTCTTCTGTTCACCAGAATCTTTATCTGTTACATAGACTCCTTCTGCAAGCACTTTGTTAACAAGATCATCACGCTTTGTTACTGCTTCAGAAACACGAGCTTTTTCGGTTTTGTAGAAACAGTTGATTATTTCTTCGCGAGTAGAATATCCTAAAGCACGCAGGAAAATGGTGCCTAAGATTTTCTTCTTGCGGTCGATCTTTGCAAAGATAAGATCTTTTTTCTGGTCAATTTCAAATTCAAGCCAAGATCCGCGGTAAGGAATAATACGGCTTGAGTACACACCTTTATCGTGGCAGAAAATAACTCCAGGCGAACGGTGAATCTGGCTTACAACAACGCGTTCTGCACCATTGATAATAAAGGTACCGCGGTCGGTCATAAGCGGAATGTCGCCCATGTAAATATCTTTCTGAAGAATTGCGCCCTGCTCTTTGAAAATAAGATTGATGCGTGCCTTAAGAGGAACAGCATAAGTCAGTCCCTTTTTCTTGCAGTCCAACTCACTGAATTTGATGTTCTCTTCGTCAAGTTCGTAGAACTCATATTCCAGTGTCATGTCGCCATTAGGACTTTCAATTGGGAAGGTAGAAGTAAATACTTCTTGCAGGCCTTGATTAAGAAGCGGTTCGTGATTCTGAAGACGCTCTTTCTGAATGAAACTTTCGTAAGACGAAAGCTGGATGTCGATCAGGTTCGGCAGTTCCATGAAATCTTTAATGTTTTTGCCGATATACTGACGCTCGATTTTTTTTGTCTTTGCGTACATCGTTACCCCTAGCGATGGCGCACGTTGCTGAGTACAGCATCATGCAGAAACCTCGGTCGTACGGCACCGCTACAAGCAAAACCTTTGCTCAGCACGAGAACCGCAGCCGTTACCGGCAGTCTCATTTCCGGAATGCGAAAAAATTCGGTCACAAAAAACAGGTCCGCATTACCCTGCTCTTTTGACACCAAAAGCTTCAGCGGTTAAACTGAAGCTTCAGGATTTTTATTAGCAATTTTACCATCAAGCCAAGTTCCGAAAGAACTTCCGGTTAAGCAAGAAATAAAAACGAAGTTCACTTTTTACCCTCGCTGGAACTCTCTAAGCTCGCCGAAAGTTTCCTTTCGCCGGAAGTTTCCATAACAGAGACTTCCCTAAGCAAACTGCGAGAATTTCCGCAAAGCGGAAATTCTCGTTAAGCAAGAAATAAAAACGAAGTTCACTTTTTACCCTCGCTGGAACTCTCTAAACCCGCCGGAAGTTTCCATAACAGAGACTTCCCTAAGCAACCTGCGAGAATTTCCGCAAAGCGGAACCCCAAAGCAACTTGCTGGAAGTTCCGCAGGAACTTCCGGTTAAGCAAAAAATAAGCTCCGCTTATTTTTTGCTTGCTTCTCCACCAGCAGCCTTGATGTCTTCGATGATCTTGTCAGCATCAGCCTTAGATACACCTTCTTTGAGTACTTTTGGTGCTCCTTCAACCAGTGCTTTTGCTTCTGCAAGACCAAGACCTGTGATAGTACGAACAGCCTTGATAACTGCAATTTTCTTATCTGCAGCAACCTTGTCCAGAGATACAGTGAACTCTGTCTGTTCTTCAGCAGCTCCACCAGCAGCGCCAGGTGCAGCAGCAACAGCTACAGGAGCAGCAGCAGAAACGCCGAATTTCTCCTCCATAGCTTTAACCAGGTCAGCAGCCTGCTGAACAGTCATGTTTGCGATTGCTTCAAGAATTTCATCATTTGAAAGTGCCATAATTGTCTTCTCCTGCCATCAATTTTTGAATGGCTTTTTGTTTGGTGCAGCAAAAAACATACCGTTTTCTGAACTCTGCATCCATATTGTCTGTGGATAGTAATCAGCACATCGAAGCCTAACCACAGTTTTGTGTACTTTGTTTAAGACACAAGCTTAAGCGCTTGCACCTTCCTTTTCCAGCTTTTCGACATAAGCCTGCAGTGTACCAGCCAGTTTGCGAGCAGGTCCGTTGATTGCAGACATAAGCATTGCGATAAGCTGTTTCTTTCCAGGCAGCTTAGAAAGAGCCTCGATCTTAGCCTGATCATAGAGTTCACCGTCAACCCATGCACCCTTTACAGCGAGTGTAGGAGCATCTTTGCTGAAGTCGAACAGGATCTTTGCAGATTCGTTGGCATCTTCTTTAATCATTGCGATTGCAGTAGGACCAGAAAGATATTCTGCAACCTGAGTGTTCTGCATTTCTTCAAATGCTACACGTGCAAAGTTGTTCTTGAATACCTTAAGCTGTGAACCTTTTTCGCGGAGCTGATCACGAAGTTTTGTAATCTGCTCTACTGTCAATCCACGATAATCAATGAATACATAGTTTGCATATCCACCAAGAATTTTCTTGGCTTCTTCGATAGCTGCTGTTTTAGCGGGCTGAAGCTTTTTTGCAACGACTGCCATTATGCTTCCTCCTTGTAGTCAATCCAGATGCCGGGGCCCATGGTTGAGCTTACAGATACAGAGCGGATAAATCCAGCTTTTGCATCAATCGGCCTCTTGCGGTTCAGTTCAGTCAGGAAAGCGTTGATGTTTTCAACGGTATCGTTTTCTGACATAGAAACTTTTCCAACAGGAATGTGAATAACGCCACCCTTGTCAGCGCGGAATTCTGTACGACCCTTTTTGAGTTCAGCAACAGCATTTGCGATGTCAGGAGTAACAGTACCAGTCTTGGGGTTAGGCATAAGACCTTTGCGGCCCAAAACCATACCTAAGCGGCCTACATCTTTCATCATGTCGGGAGTAGCAACTGCAACATCAAAGTCTGTCCAGCCACCCTTTACCTTTTCGATGTACTCTGCAGCACCAGCGTATGTAGCACCAGCGTCAAGAGCTTCCTTTACACGTTCTTCTTTACAGAATACCAAAACGCGTTTTTCACCAGTAAACTGATGGGGGAATACGAGTGTGTCGCGAACAGTCTGGTTCTTTTCCAGTTTGAGGGAAATTGACAGTTCAACAGTTTCATCAAACTTTGCATAGTGCAGGTCTTTTACCAACTTGCATGCTTCAGCAACATCGTACTTTTTGGAAGGATCATACTTCTTGAGCATTTCATTGTATTTCTTTCCGTGCTTCATTAGTTGGCCTCCACTTCTACGCCCATGCTGCGTGCAGTACCGGCGATGATTTTCTTCGCAGCCTCAACATCGTTTGCGTTAAGGTCGGGAAGTTTCTGCGTTGCAATTTCAGTAAGACTTTTCTGAGAAAGCTTTCCTACTTTGTCGCGCAGGGGGTTTGCAGCACCCTTGGGGATTCCGGCTGCTTTCTTAATAAGAACTGCTGCAGGCGGAGTCTTAAGGATAAATGTGTACGATTTGTCCTGATAGACAGTGATGATAACAGGGATGATAAGTCCCTTTTCCATACTCTTTGTGCGATCATTGAATTCCTGAACAAACTTAGGTGCAGAAACTCCATGAGGTCCAAGAGCAGGTCCGATTGGCGGGGCCGGTGTCGCGCTTCCTGCAGGGCACTGCAGTTTGATGACAGCCGTAACCTTCTTTGTGGCCATAATTGTATCTCCTTATGTTGGTGTGGATAAAGACAATGCCTTTTCCTAGCGAAGTACCTGGGTCCAACGGACATGTACCTCTCCCAAAATAAAGTCAGGCATAAGCCTGTCCTTTTTCAAATAACAAGTATGGTAGAACTTAAACTTTTTCTACCTGAAGCAGATCTACTTCAACCGGTGTTTCACGGCCGAAAATCTGAACATTAATGCGCAGTTTATTACGCTCAGAGTTAACTTCTTCAACAGTACCAGTGTATGATGCAAGCGGTCCGTCAGTAATTTTAACCTGATCACCAACATCGAAACTCTGTTTGATATGAACTGATTTTTCACCTTTAAGTTCACCAGCAGCAAAGAGCAATTTCTTTGCTTCATCAGAACTAATGGGGCGTGGACGATCAGAAGGATTTGTTCCCACGAAACCAGTTACACCTTGAATACGACGGATTGCAGAACAGGTAGGCTTCCATCCCAACTGAGGCAAATCCATTTCAAGCATAATGTATCCAGGAAGAATCTTACTGGTGCGAGAATGTTTTTTTCCGTTACGAATTTCTACAACTTCTTCGGTAGGAACTTTAACATCTGTTACGATAGCAGAATCGATGTCGCCTGCATCAAGCAACTTGTGCAGTGTGCGTTCAATCTTTGCTTCGTATCCAGTGTACGTATGAAGGATGTACCAGTTCTTTGCCATGGAATGCTCCGTTTCTAGAAAATAAAGCGAAGACCAGTGGTGAATGCCCAGTCAAGAAAACCAAGTACTGCAGCAGCCACCAGTGTTGAAACAAGGACGACTCCTACTGAGGAAAGAACATGAGAACGTGAGGGCCATACTACTTTACGAAGCTCTGCAACACATTCTTTACAAAACTGAATAAACTTCATCTTTTTATCCTCAAACAAAAAGTACAGGCCAGGCAGGACTCGAACCCGCGACAACCGGTTTTGGAGACCGGGACTCTACCAGCTGAGCTACTGACCTAAGTTAGAT
>DMQP01000021.1 GCA_003455655.1 Treponema sp.
CGTGAAGGTAAACTTAATGACGAACCCTTTAACTTTATGAAAGAGATTCGTCGCCACGGACAAGATGTTGTTTTAACACTTACCATTGACCCAACACTTACCGAAGAAGACATTGTGCTTATTGCAAAAGATTTGCGTCCCTACGGAAGAGTTCTTTTGCGAGTGAACCATGAGTGCACCGGAACTTGGTTTTGTTTTACAAAGCGAGCTTCTTTTCAACAACTTGCAGATTTTTATGTTATGGTTTGCAAAGTAATGCATGAACACGCTCCCAATGTAAAAATGATTCTCTGTGCTGGAATGTGGCAAAAAGAAACAGGTAAAATTGAAATGGAAGATGAATTTCTTGAAGCGTTCAAAGTTACCGACTACTGGTCTTGCGATCAATATCTTTCTTTGCACTGGGGTTGGCCAGTTGATGTTGCTACAAAAGAAACAAGCTCTTATTCTGCAGAAAATGTTGATGAAGTTTATGACAATGCAAAAAAGACCTTGCACCGTTTGCGTGAAGTTACCGGAATGAACAAACCCTTTGTTATGTCAGAACTGAATGCCGACGGAGATGTTTCTGGTCCTTACGAACAAGCGCTTATGATGCAACACTTCATGACTCGCCTTCAGCAAGATGAAGAAAAGTGGCTTTCTGCTTTTACCATGTATCAGTTTAGAGACGATGGAAGATTAGGACTTGAAGTTACCGATCCAAACAATAAAGATGTGGGTATTGAACAACCACTGCTTGCAACTTATCGTGAACAGTTGCACAAATCTTTTTTTAGAGCGAAGATTATTTCACAACAAGCAATTTCTCTTCCGTGTCAGTTGACTTGGACTTCTTCCGAAGATGCAGAAGGAATAGAACTGTCTTTAGACATAACACAAAATCCGCATTATGCAGAAGTGTATTTTCCAGGTCAGCTAAAAGATTTAAATCTTATGATTGAACTAGACGGCTGGTGGTTCTACAAAGCACCGGGAACAAAATGCGTTGACCTTATGTCTTATTTTTTTGAACATAAAATACAAAATGCTCTTACTTTACCGCTTCGTTTTTTTGCTCCACCTGCAGAGGGAACAAATCCTCAGAATGTAGACGGAACATATAGCGAGCGCTGTGTTACAGAACTGTCAGCTTTGCCTGAAGTTCGCTTAGAATTTGAACCTGTGAAGGTAATAAAATAAATTTTTAGAAAGAGGTTTTTCATGAACGACGTAAAAAGGCGAGTCATTATAGCTGATGATTCTGCCATCATCCGCGGATTGCTAGAAAAAATGTTTAAATTGGAGGATGATTTTGATGTCGTGGGCTCTGTGTCAAACGGCCGCAAAGCTATTGACTGTGCTCGTGAAACAAATCCTGATGTCGTTATTACCGATGTAGACATGCCAGAACTAGATGGAATTTCTGCAATGAAAATTCTTACTGGAAAAATGTCTATACCTGTTGTTGTTTTTTCAGAAGATGTGTCGCTTCGTCCCCTTGCTATAGAGAACGGAGCTCTCTTGTTTGAAGCAAAACCAGAGCTTTCTGCTTTTAAGATGGAAAAGTTAAAGCCCTTTGTTGACCGTATTCGTGCAGCGTTAAAAACGGTTCGTCCTAAAGTAGCAAGTAAAACATCTAAAGACGAATATCCCATGATAAGCAATAAATTCAAAATTATTTGTTTGGGCGCTTCAACAGGCGGACCTACTGCTGTTCAGACAGTGCTTTCGGGTTTAGGTTCTAACTTTAATCTTCCTATTCTTTACACACAGCATATTGATGTTGATGCAGATATAAAAATGGTCAACTGGTTTAAATCGTGTTGCCCCAACATTTCTATGCATCTTGCTCAAGACGGAATGGAAGCTCTTCCTGGTAATGTGTATATGGCACCAGCAGACAAACACTTAATTGTCGATCACATTAATTCGGTAGGACGCGCAGTTTTAAAATTAACCAGTGAACCGCCAGAACATTTTTTGCGTCCGGCAGTAAATAAACTGTTTAGAACCTGTGCTCAGCATTACAAAAAATCATGCCTTGGTGTTCTTATGACTGGAATGGGTCGCGATGGAGCAGAAGGTTGTAAAATGATTTTGGACAACGGCGGATACACTATTGTTGAAGATAAATCAACTTGTGCCGTTTTTGGAATGCCCGCAGCTGCAATTGAATTGAACGCCGCATCAGAAGTGTTGCCTCGTACAAAAATTGCAGATCGCATCTTGTCTTTGGTTTAGTAGGACTTGCCCATGAAAATTACAGATAGCGACTTTGAACAAATTATCAACAGCATAACTGCCTACACAGGAATTATTCCTCGCGAAAGTCACAAAACAGGTATTTATGCTTTTCTTGAAAAACGCAGTCAGGAACTAGAAGAAAAAGGCGTAACTTCAAATTATGTAGAATATATTTCTAAACACAATGACGAAGTAATTAGCATAATCAATTCTTCAACAGTAAACGAAACCTATTTGTTCCGCGAAGAAAAACAGTTTATGTTTTTAAGAGATGTTGTGTTCCCCGAGTTAAGACACGCACTTCCTCCAATAAGAATTTGGAGTGCAGCAAGTTCTTCTGGAGAAGAAATTTATTCTCTTGCGCTATTAGCAAAAGCTTGTAGAATTCCTGCTGAATATACCGCAAGTGATATAAACACAGATGTTCTGCAAAAATGTAAGGAAGGAATTTACAAAAAGAATTCTGTTCGAACAGTAGACGGTGCAAAGTTTCATTATCTTTTGGAACCTTACAAGCAAAAAGACGGAACCTTTCACATGCCTATTGAAATATCTCACTTCGTAAAGACAGAACATATAAATCTTTCTGATTTAGCAAAAGGAATTATTCCCGAAAATCTTCCGAAGCAGCAGCACATTATTTTTATTCGAAACGTATTCATTTATTTTTCGTTTGAAATGCGTGCAAAAATTTTGGAAGTGCTTGCTCAACATTGTCTTGCTGATGATGGATATTTGTTTGTGTCTATGAATGAAGTTGCTTCTTTGGAAAACAGTTGTATTCCGCCGTCACTAAAAAAACGCTCACATGATACGGTGTTCTATTTCCAAAAGAGCAAGGCGTAAACACACAGAATAGAAAGCATAACAAGATTGCACACAGTAAAGAGCACAAGATATGTTTTTCCTGATGGAAAGCGAGAGTCGCTTGTTGCTTGTGCATAGAGTTTGTAAGAAATTAAACTTGCAAGCGATGCAACTAAAGTTCCTAAACCACCTACATTGACTCCTGCTAAAAGACTTTGTGTATTTTGTGCAAAGGGATAAAGCAATAATGTTGCGGGCACATTACTTATAACTTGGCTTGACGCAACTGCTGCAATAAATTCATGACCACTTACCACAGAAGTAAGCATTTGTTTTATGTTGGGTTCTGAACCGATGTTCCCTGTGAAAATAAAAAAAGCACAGAAGGTAAGCAAAAGCATGTAATCTATATGTAATAGGGCTTTGCGGTTTACAATAAGAAGCACACAAAGTACTGCCAGTGCAGACACATATTTTGGAAGAAGGCGTAAAACAGAAAGCAGACACAGTATAAACAAAAGTGCATAAACTATTTCTTTTACTTTTGAACTCTCTGTGCTTTTTAACACTGATGCAACCTGTACTGTTTGTTTGGGAACAAGTAACAAAGCAAGTGTAAGAACCAGTGCACTTATAAGTGTAAAAGGTAAGGGAACAAGAATAAATGTTTTAAGGTCAACGCCCATCTGTTGGAACAAAAACAAATTCTGAGGGTTTCCCAAAGGTGTTAACATTGAACCACAGTTTGCAGCAATGGTTTGAAGAATGACGGTGTACATAACAACATTTCCTGTGGTAACAGGTGCAAGCAGTGCAATGGTAAAGGGAACAAAAGTAAGAAGCGCAACGTCATTAGTAATGAACATGCTTGTAAAAAAACAGAGGGCAACTAAAATAGCAGAAAGAGAACGCACTGAATGAAAGCGAGCGCACAAAATGTTTCCTAAACGGTCAAAAAGTCCGCAAGAACGAAAGGCTGCAATAACGCCCATAAGTGCAAATAAAATAAGCAAAGTATTCCAGTCAATGTAAGAAAAATACGCTTTACTGGGAGGAACAAAAAAAGCACTTACTACTGCACAAAGAAGCGCAATGCAAAAAACAATTTCTTTTTTTACAAATGCAATCAGACGCTGCATGTTTACATACCAGATTCTATTTCGCTAAAGAGTGCTTCGTATAAAGTTGCTTTGTCGCTATTAGTGTCGCGAACTGTTTTTGCCATACTGCGTGCAAGATGAAGAATAACGCGGTAACCCAAAAGAGGTTCCTTGTCGCAAATTTCAATAAAGTGTTTGCTTGAAAGTACAATACACTTACAGTCGGTTTTTGCTTTTACAGTTGCAGTGCGTGGTTCGTTACTAATAAGAGCTGTTTCTCCGAAGAAAATGTTTTGTGTGCTGTTTAAGTCTGCTAAAGCAATGCTGTCACCTGCGGGAGTTTTACGACATACATGTACGCTTCCCGAATACAGAATGTAGAATGAGTCTCCGAATTTTCCTTCTTCGATGATGGTGTCACCTTTTGAAAAAGATTCAAGAGACATGTTTTCGTATACCATCTGCATAATGCGGCGGTCATTGGGGTTATCTGCAGAGAAATCTGAAAACAATGGAATGTTGATAAGTTTTGGAAGTACTTCTTCAAATTTATCCATGTTGCTAACCTCGTACTATGATTGCTTTAGTGTTCTTTTGAATTATAAAATCATTCGGCGGAGTTAATACTGGTTCATTGCTTTTAAGCGTTTTAACCTTCTTAAGGTTGTCGACGATTTTTTTAATGTCAGGATTTTTCTGAGCTTCACGCAGTGCATCTTTTCTTCGCTGGTGGAAGTTTCCTGTGTTAAGTAAAAGACCAACGAGCACACCGTTTGCGGGATCTGTTTTTTCAATATGAGCTTCGTATTCACCGTAAGTTTTTCCAACAAAGCTTTGGGGAATATCTTCTACTAAAATACCAGTGTCTGCGTCATCGCTAATAAGTGCACGAATAACATTACTGTAACCCATTCCCGAAGAAGCTGTTGCAAGAAGACTGTGTTCATAATCTTGTGTAAGAATTATTTCGTCACAGTGAGCTAGTTCAAGATGTTTTTGGAATTTAGCATCAATCAATTCTGCTGCAATGTAAATGCCAGGGTTTATATTCTCCATAGTTAAAACAGCCAGAACAGTGCGGCTATCAATTTCCAAATCAGAATAGGATTTTGAGCGGTCACAAATAACTAATGCTCTTTCCGCATTTTCTATTTGAGCGCGTTTAAGTGTAGCTTCGTCAGCAAAGTCTCCTGCAACATAGTTTAGTTCCTTAAAACGAGCCTGCGAACGAATTTGTTCTACTTGTTCTGTTGCATCATTTATAAGAACAATCATGTCTGGAGTAATGTCGGGGTTAGAGTTTAAAACACTGTCCAGAATTTTTTCAAAACCGGGGCGCCATCCGCACAGTAAAAAATGTCCTCTCATTTTACGCAACTTCCTTAAACCTTTATTTTTTTGCATCTGTAAATCGGTAAAGTAAGACGCAAGTTTACCAGTAACCGCACTAAAGAGCAGCATACCAAATACCAGCAGTAAGAGGGCAGACATTCGGCCTGGAACTGATTTAACGCAGTAGTCAAAGTATGCGGCAAAAACCGCAACCAGTGTAAACCAAACGGAATCAAACATTGTTTCAATGCCACTTTCTGTTTGTGTTTCTGACTGATACACAACAACGGTCGCAATGCCAATGATGATAAAAATAAGAATCCAGATGTATGTAAAGGGATTTTTTAGAATGTATTTAATGTTCTTCCACAGATGTTTAATTCTGCTTCGGGATTTGTTTTTACTCATACCTTGTTTCTACTATATTACTTTATGGCAAAAGTAACAAGATGCGAAACTAATCCTCAAATTCGCCGTATTCGCAGCCAAGGTGACCGACGGTAATATCGTCTATGAGTTCAAGTTTTTTTCCGTGACGTTTATACAGCTTTACGTTTCCGTAACCGTTGCCGCCGTTCCACAGTTTTTTGAACCGTTTGTTTCCGTCTGGGTCTTCGTAGTTTACCCACAGCATGTCGCTTTTCTTGCATTTCATTTCGGTACGCATGAGCGCGTGATGATTCTGCTGTTCTACATGCCAGACAATTTCTTCTGCGGTTTCTTCGTACGAGAAAGTTGTTTTGGTTCCCGTCCAGAACTTAGAGAAGTTAAATTCATACGGTTTGCCTTCGTACCAGAATGCGCTTAACAGTTTGCGTTCCAGTGCAATGCCAAACACTTTGGGACGACCGCCGCCAATATCAAATACTGAATTGGTAAGACGTTTGCCGGATACATTGCTGACCAAATCATTGGAAGAAAGCCACACCCACGGACTGGTAAATCCGCAGCCCCAGTTTTTATCTGCATAGCCGTACGAGTTTTCCTTTTTAACGGTGTAGGATTCTCCGTTCAGCGTTATGGTTCCGCTTACTAAGGTTTTCATGCCTTCTGCGTGCCAGTACATTTCAAATGCTTTTAACGCGCGGAACAGAGCACTTGCTCCAAAGCCGACATTGAAGGCAACCTGTTTGTCCAGTTCAAGATTCCAGCTCATGCTTCCTGCATCGCACATCCATTCAGGGTGAGAAGCAGCATCCTGTTCACTTATGTTGATGGAACCCAGTAGTTTTGTGTCACTTGCAAAACAGTCATCGGCACTTACCGAGTAGGGAGCCTTACCGTGAAGGTTTACATCTTTCCATGCAAAAAAGCGGTGTAGCTGTACTTTTTTTTCCCCCCAGCAGCCAGCCTTAACCATAAGATATGACGGTTTTGTTCCGTCTGCTTTATTCTGCGGTAACTGTCCCAAAGTTGGTGTTTCTTTTGCCAGTGCGGGATTGCACAGAAAATATTCAATAAAGAAGGGGACTTCCTGACCTGTTGTATTATTGACGGCAGTAAACGAATGCCACCACCAGTCGTAACCGCGCTTTTTGAATTTTCCGGTAAGCATACAGGCATTTCGGCGCTCATCTTTCTTGTTAAACATTGGAATCTCCTTAAACTAAACTGACGGTATAGTTTATAAAATATACAAAATCAGGAAAAACGGCAAGTGATGTCAGATATTT
>DMQP01000083.1 GCA_003455655.1 Treponema sp.
TTTTTGCAAAACCACTGGTTTCAAGAATTATTTTTGGGTGCACTTAAAACAAGTTTTCAGTCGCTCAATGCATTTTCAATTGTAACGCATCTTGATTCTCTTTTTACCTTTATGCTTTCTTCGCTTACGAGTCTTTTTGCAAATGCACTTATTCTTGCTCTTCCCATAATGGGGTCTTTGTTTTTAATAAATGCAACTATGGGTATTCTTTCAAAAGCTGCACCACAAATGAATTTACTTTCTGACGGATTCCCCATTTTGATGTTAACTGGATTTTTTATTATTACAGCGCTTATGCCCTATTTGTGCAATTTCTTTACCGACTGTTTTGTTTCTGGTTATCGTTCGCTTGAACAACTGTTCATTCGATTGGGCGGGGGAGGCATATAGTGGCAGCATCTCAACTTGACCTGCAGTGGTTTGCTCCTGAAGACGAAGGTCGTACCGAAGAAGCCTCAGAATATAAACTTCGTAAAGCTCGGGAAGAAGGTCGTGTTGCAAAAAGCCAAGAACTTAACGGAACTATTGTCTATTTGTTTTGTACTGTGCTTTTAGTTTTTCTTGGTCCCTGGATTGAAGAACATCTAGTTGAAATGATGTATTTCTTTTTCAATCACGTTACTACTTCAAATATAACTGACGGTGCTTTTGCCTATGTCTTTGCCCGTTGCTTTTTGTTTTGCGTTATTCCCTTTTGCCTTGTAGGTATTTTTGCTGGCGTTACTATAAACCTAATTCAAAACCGTGGATTTATTTTTACAACAAAAACTATCACTCCTAAATTCAGTAAAATAATTCCTAAGTTTGGAGAATATTTTAAGCGCACTCTTTTTTCGGGACAAGGTTTGTTCAACATTGCAAAGTCAATTTTAAAAGTTGCAATCATAGGCATCATTGCTTTTTTTATGATTCGCTCAAACCTTCCGACAGTGCTTGAACTTTTGCATGTAGGTGGACCCCAGCTTGCATTGAAACGAATATCTGGAATGGTTGCTCGCCTTATGCTTGTTTCTGCGGTTGTGCTTTTAGTTTTTGCAATTCTTGACTACATTGTTCAGCGCCGTGTCTTTAAGCGAGAAATGAAAATGACAAAGCAAGAAGTTAAGCAGGAATACAAAGAGATGGAAGGTGACCCTGAAGTTAAAGGGCATCTTGAAAGTGCTCAAAAACAACTGCTTTCACAAAATATGCCTAAGGCCGTAAAAGAATCTGATGTGGTTATTACAAACCCTACGCACTATGCAGTTGCTCTTAGGTGGCGCCAAGAGTTAGCTTCAGCTCCAGAAGTGTCTGCAAAAGGAACAGACCTTACCGCACAGAACATGAAACGCATTGCTTACGAAAATGATGTTCCTGTGGTAGAAAATAAGCCTTTGGCTCGAAGTCTCTATACAAATGTTGAAATTGGTGATATAATACCTAATGACTACTTGCAGATTGTCGCGACAGTCTATGCGCAAGTTGGTTATATGAATAAAAATAAAGACGCTTCCGGAAGGGGATAACCGGTTGTCTTAAAACTGATGGGGTGGGATCAGAATGCCTGAAACTCAATTGAGTCTACGGGAACGAATTTTCTCTTTTGCAACTTCAAATGCACTTGCAGTCGGCGTAGTACTCGTCGTTCTGTTTTTATTTATTCCTCTTCCAAAAGTTCTTATTGATTTAGGCATGGTGGTTAATCTTGCGCTGTCTCTTATTATTTTGCTTACCACTGTTTACATGCGCAATTCCGCAGATTTTAGTTCTTTCCCACAAGTTATTTTGTTTACAACAATGTTTGGACTTGCTCTGAATATTACCTCAACGAGAAACATTTTGTTACAACATGACATGAACAATCAGAGTGAAATGGTTAAGACTTTCTCTCAAATTGTTGCGGGAGACAATTTAGTTATTGGTTTTGTTATCTTTATTATTCTTATTGTGGTTCAAGTTCTTGTTGTTACCAAAGGTGCAGAACGTGTTTCAGAAGTAAAGGCACGCTTTACACTTGATGCAATGAACAACAAGATGTTTGATATTCAAAATGATTTGAATGCAGGTGTCATTAACGAAGAGGAAGCTGCTCGACGAAAAAATAATGTTCGTCGCGAAGTTGCATTCTTTTCTTCAATGGACGGTGCTTCTAAGTTTGTAAGTGGTAATGTTAAAGCTGGCATCTTTATTACCGTGGTAAATCTTGTTGGCGGAATTATAAGCGGTTCTGTTCCTGCCTTAGGTGGAAATATGTCGGTAACAGAAGCACTCAATACCTACGCTCGTCTTACCATTGGTGATGGACTTATGAGTCAGCTTCCTGCCATTATGCTTTCTTTTGCAACAGGTCTTTTGGTTACTGGTTCTGATTCTGAAATTGGACTGGGCGATCGTCTTAAAAAAGAATTTACTATCGATGGTTCAATGTATTTGATTGTGGGTGCAGTTCTTGTTGTCTTAGGACTTGTCTTCCACAATATGTCATCGATTGCTCTTATTCCTGTTGGTCTTTTGTTTGCTTTCATTGGTGTTCGAATGAATCGTTCTATTGCGCGGGAACAGACACAGAAAAAAGAAGAAGAAGCAAAAGCGAGTGCCGCACATCAGACAGGTTCTTCTCCAGACGATGTGTCTCCTGCGGTTATGCCAGAACCGCTTGCACTCGATTTAGGTTATGCTCTTGTTCCTTTGGTAGATCAAAGTAAAGGTGCTGAATTGCTCGATCGTGTTACTCGTATTCGAAGAGAGTCTGCCCTTGATTTGGGTCTTGTTATGCCAAAGATTCGTATTCGCGACAACATGATGCTTGCTCCAGAAGAGTATTCATTTAAAATTTACGGAATTGAAGTTGGTAAGAGTCGTCTTCGTCCAGGATTCTATATGTGTCTTAACACAGGTGGTGTTCCCCGTGATAAAGAAATTCATGGAGAAGCAACAGTTGATCCTGCCTTCGGTATGCCTGCAGTTTGGCTTTCTGAAGATAAACGTGCTGAAGCAGAAAATGCTGGTTATGCAGTTGTAGATCCACCTACAATTATTGCAACTCACTTAACAGAAATTATTCGTCGTCATGCAGCAGATATTTTGACTCGTCAGGAAGTAAGCAACATTATCGAAAAAGTTAAAGAAACAAATCCTGTCGTAGTTAACGAAGTACTTTCTGGTGACCATCACTTTACTTATGGTGAAATAGAAACTGTTCTCAAGAATCTGCTTGCTGAACAAGTTAGTATTCGCAATATGGTTGCTATTCTTGAAACCCTTGCTAACTTTGCTCCTGTTACTAAAGATCCATGGAAACTTACTGAACGTGTTCGTGAAGCTTTAGGTGCACAAATATGTCTTCAGTATTGTGATGAAAATAAAGTCTTGCGCATTATTCGTATGGATTATGCTTTGTGTCAGAAGATTCTCGAAAAACGTAATGTTGATGCAAGCGGTCGTCCTGTTGTTGCTTTTGATCCGGTAGATGGAAGAGCATATATTAAAGCCGTTAGTGACAGTGTTGCTGCGGTTCAGCAAACCAGTCATTCAATTCCCATTATTTTGTGTCCTTCAGAAGTACGACTTTTAGTTAAATCTTCGACAGAACGCGAACTTCCGGGTCTTGTTGTGCTTTCAATTAATGAAGTTGCTGCTGCTGGTTCAAGTATAAAAGTAGAGGAGATTGGAGAAATTCATGTATAATCAAGAAAGTTTAGACACTGGTCTCTACATTGAAGGACGTTCTGATACAGAATGTAAAGAAAGACTCTATAAATTATTTGGTACTGAATATGAGATTATGGGAAGAAAGACAATTCCTAAACCAGGTTTTTTAGGTTTTGGTCAAAAAGATGTATGTCGTCTTTACTACCGTACAAATATTCATAAGCCAGTCAGTGAACCTGCTGTTGTTAAGCCTCAACTTTCTTTAGAAGAGGCACAGGCTGCTATTGGAAAAATTACTTCGAAAATGTCAAACGCTGCTTCAGATGATTTTGAAAAAAACCGCAACGAAATTATTCTTAAAAGTCAGCTTGGTCAAATTGCAAATAAGCTTGATGTGTTAATGAAAAATGTTTCGCCAGAGACAAATTATCATCCCTCTATAAAACGAATTGAGGAACTGCTTACCGAAAATGAATTTACACCTTCCTACATTCGGGCTATGTGTGAAAAAGTACGTACTCAGTTTAGTCTTAAAAAACTTGACGATTACGATGCCGTACAAAATGCGGTTATTGATTGGATTGGAGAAAGTCTTACTATTTCAAAAGATGTGGTAAAGCGTCCACCCCATGTTGTTATTATTGTAGGTCCAACTGGTGTAGGTAAGACAACAACATTGGTAAAATTTGCTGGTAACCTTTTGCGTGATGCTCGTAAAAACAAAAAGGCAGACCCTGTTGTTCATTTTATAACAACAGACTTTATGCGTGTTGGTGCTTATGACATGCTTAGTCATTACACTTCAATTCTTAACATGTCAATTGAAAAAGCAGAAACTGCAGAAGATGTTTCGACACTCTTTAAAAATTATCGCAATAACTCAGACTACATTTTTATAGACACCAGCGGTTTAAGTCCTAACGATTACACAGAAATTGCAAACATGAGAGCAGTGCTTGATGTTCCCGACATGCATCCAGAAATTTATTTAGCGGTAACTGCAAGTACAAAGGCTAAAGACCTTGAAGTAATAATGCGCAATTACGAACAGTTTAATTATGACAGTGTCATCATTACCAAATATGATGAGACCTCTTCATACGGAAATGTCCTCAGTGTTCTTTCCGAAAAGAACAAGGCTATTTCTTGGATAACGACCGGTCAGCAGGTTCCTCGTTTTATTGAGCGCGCAAACCCGGGACGTTTTTTGATGGATCTTGATGGCTTTAACAAAAATGAAGCACACATCAAGGAAAAATTTAATTACGAACCAAGCAAGGAAGACAGATAGGAGATATCAATGGAAAAACAGGCAGACGAACTGCGTGCTATGATGGGCAAGACAGAAGAGGGAAAAACTCGTGAACACAAAACACGCATCATTGCAATAACATCTGGTAAGGGGGGTGTTGGAAAAACAAATATAGCGGTTAACATGGCAATTGCCTATGCTCAGCTTGGTAAAAAAGTCATTTTGATTGACGGTGACTTGGGTATGGCTAATGTAAATGTTCTTTTGAATATTGTTCCCCAGTATAACCTCATGCAAGTTATAAATCATCAGAAAAAGATGAATGAAATAATTCTTGATACCGAATTTGGCATTAAGTTTATTGCAGGTGCAAACGGCTTTTCAAAAAT
>DMQP01000070.1:0-4592 GCA_003455655.1 Treponema sp.
GGTACTGTTGTTGCTACTGGAACTCCCGAAGAACTTGCAAAACATCCGACCAGTTATACAGGTAAGTTTGTTAAGGAAATGTTATGCAGGCAGTAAAACGCATACTGTGTGTTTTTTTGTTTTTGCTCTCAGTGCATGCTTTTGCCGGCCAAGCAGAAACTTCCGTCATAACTATAAACAGCGCTCAGTCAACAGAATATGTTAAAGACGAAACTACTGGCGATGAACTTATTCTTTTTGAAGGCGGAGTTTCTCTTACGGTTAAAAGTGGTAGTTCAAGTGTAAGTATAAGTGCGCTTTCGGTTACTTTTAATCGCAAAACAGAAATGCTTTCTGCAAATGGTTCGGTAACACTGTCGCAATCTGATGGAGGTTCTTCTGTTGGAGAGACAGTGTATGCACAAAGTCTTTTGTTTAACACACGCACTATGGAAGGTGTTTTTGATGATGCACGTGTGTTTCAAACCCAGGGTAGGGGATTAAACTTACCTGCAGGTTCAACGCTTGTTGTTAATGCAGATTTGTTTGGTCGTGATTCTTCCAGTACGGTTGCCTTTAAAAACGGAGAACTTACTTTTTGCGAAGACGAAAATCCCCACTGGAAAATTTGGGCATCGCGCATTTGGCTTTTACCAGGTCAAGAATTTGCTTTTTTTAATGCTGTGCTCTCGTTAGGAAATGTTCCTGTCTTATATCTTCCAGCTTTTTATTATCCGAAAGATGAACTTATTTTTCATCCTGTGTTTGGATACGACAACCGCTTGGGCTACTATTTTCAGACAACGACTTATCTGTACGGAAGAAAACCGCTTTCTGCTTCTACGAAAAAAACATCATCGGAAAGTAGTGCTAATGATGTAATGGACGGAATCTTTAACTTTATGAAGCCAACTGCTCTTAAAGAACAAAAAAGAGAAGGTCTTGTTCTTCATAACTTGGAAACAGATTTTACTGGAAGCACTTCGGAATATATAAAATTACTTGCCGACTATTACACTTCTTTAGGAGGAATGGTTGGTGTTGATGGCGTGCTTACTCCGTCTTTAAAAAATATCAACATTTCTAAATTAGCTTTTCATGCTTACTTTGGTTTTTCTACAACTGTTTTTAATCTTGGTTCTGTCTATACGCAATATGCAGCTTCTGGAAAAGTCTATTACAACACTTCATCTTTTATGGGCATTCCCATTCCCTTTAGATACAATGCTGCACTAGAGTTTGAAATGTCTTCACCTTTTAAACTTTCACTTTCAATTCCCATTTATTCAGATCCTTTTTTTACCGCTGACTTTGCTTCTCGTTCTGAAGATATGGACTGGTTTTCTTTTTTAATGAACAGTGCGCAATTGACTCAATCTTCATTGTCATCAAATGAATTAAGTTCTTTTGAATGGTCTGCAACAGCTTCTTACACCATACCATTGCCACAGATTCTTAAGCCTTATCTTTCTGACATTTCTATTTCTAGACTTTCTTCGTCAGTTACTTTTGCTTCTAAAAACGATTCAAGTCTTTCTTCGGAAGATTCTCTTTCTTCTTATTCACCTCAGCGTAAGTTTTTTTATCCGTCGAGTGTAACTCCTATTAAATTTACTGCATCTATTTCTGGTACGCTTTTTGAATATCCTGCTGAACAAAAACAAGAGACAGTTACTTCTCCTTCGTTTGTTGTTCCTCTTGATGTTCCCCCTGAATTACTTCCAGAAGAACAAAAACAGAGTCAGCAAAGTTCCGAAGAAAAAACAGACTCTCTTTTTACTTTTCCTCTGCTTACAACAAAACCAGATCTTTCGCTTGCATCGTTTCAAGGTTTGACTTACAAACTTTCTTATTCACTTTCTCCAGATGCGGTAATGCAAGTTCAGTATGACGCTTCAACGCTTTCGTGTCCGCAAGATTTTGACTGGAACAACATTCAGTCTATGTATGTTCAGTTAAAAGCTCCGCTTGAGTTTACCAGTCTTTTGTCTTATCGTTCTTCATTTGTTTCCGTAAAAAGTACATTGGCTTTTGTTCCCCAGTATCAAGATCACCCCTTTGTAGGTAACGGATACTCTGCAAGTTCTGCTCAATCGGTTTTACTATCTGACTACAAGGCTCGCAAACTTGATCTTACTGAAAGCAATTCTGTTTCGCTTAAACCTTTTGTTTATTCTTCCTTCTTTAAAAACTCTGGATTAGATTGGAACACATCTTTCAAACTGATGCGCACTCAATTTAATGGAACAATTGCAAACCCTTCGTGGCAATATCTTCCCCTTGATTTTACAGACAAGGAAAGCTTTACTGAACATAGTGTAAGTGCAACCTTTGCTGCTCAAGAAACAGAGTATTTTTCACAATCGCTTACTCTTAGCACCAGACTTCCTCCTCAAGAAGAACAGTATCGTCTTTCGTTTAAGGCTGCCTTTCCTTATGTAAGCACTTCTCTTTCTACTGGTATTCAACATAAATCTTCAGGAAGTAATGACTGGGAGTGGCAACCGCTTCAACAGAGTGCAAGTGTTAAACTTTTTTCTCAAACAGAAAATGCACTTACCTTTACCGAAACATTCAACTACAATCTGCAAGAAGAACATGCGCAATCTCTTCGGCTTGCTCTTTCGTGGCGAACACTAAGCGCTTCTTTTTCTATGCAGTACACTTACGGATATGACTTTGACAGTTTAAACGGATGGAAGGCTCGTACGCAACAAGAATTTCTTCCGGTAAATGTAAACCTTTCTTATTCCCTTAAGGCAAAAGAATTTCGTTTTTGGAAAAATCGAATTACCTTAACACCATCTCTTTCCACCAGTCTTGTGCTTGATTTTTTGCGACCAACTTCAAGTTACTTTACTTTTGCTCCAACACTGTCATTTTCTATACATGAATTTCTTGACATATCTTTTTCTGCTCAATCACGAAACGATGTTATTTACCGATATGTGCAAAATCTTTTTCCAGGAACTATACACATTCCCGGAGAAACAAATCCTTTTGTCGACTTGTTTAATTCATTTGCTTTTTGGGGTGACGGCCAGTTCTATGATTCTAATCAGACTAAGCGAAAGTCTTCTGGCTTTAAGTTAAAAAGTTTGTCTGTAAAAGTTACTCACGATTTGCATGACTGGAGACTTTCTGCAGAATTGTCGGTAAGTCCTCGTCTTACTACCAGCGGTGGACAAAAGCGCTATTCCTTCGATCCTTATTTTACTCTTTCGGTAATTTGGAAACCGCTTCCAAGCATTAAAACACAAGTTACTGATGACTATGGCACCCTTAAAATTCAGTAGACAAATTGGAGAAATGATAGTAAAATATCGTGAAAAAAAACTGCTTTTATGGAGGAATGTTTATGGCAGAAGAAGGAAAAAAGACAATGTCTGAATGGGGAAAAAAGATTTTAAGCATTTTTGACAAAGGTGTTTCTGCATCAAAAAAAGGTATTCAGAGTGCAGGCTCTGCAATTAGTGATTTTGGTGATAAATCTGTTCTTCGTATTGAAAAATCTCAGCTTCAAAATAAGGCAGATAAAGCTTATGCCGAATTAGGAAAACTTGTCTTTGCAAAACTTTCATCTTCTCGTAGTGCTTTTGTTACCGCAAGTGATGAAGGCGTTTCTGATGTTATTACTACGATTAAATCTTTGCTTTCAAACATTACTAAACATGAAGAAGCTATTAACGAAGGTAAAGCTTCCGAAGAAAAAGCAGATACTAAAAAGCCTGCTGCAAAAGCAAAGACTGCTAGTTCAAGCACAAAGGCTAAAGCTACCACTGCAAAAAAATCTGCTACAAAGAAAACTGCTTCTGCAAAAGCTTCAGCTAAACCGGTAGCAAAAAAAGCAACCAAAACAGCTGCAACTAAAACTGCTACAACCAAAACTACAACAAAGAAAACTACTGCTAAGGCGGGTGCGAAAAAGTCTGCTGCTAAAAAGTAATTTTTATGCGACGCAATTTTTCTGTAAAGCAAATATTTAAAATTCTCTTGTGGGGAACTACCAAACCAGATCTGTGGAAGTCTGCCTCAGATATGGTAAGCGAGCGCAATTACAGTGCCTTGTCTTTTTTTTCATTTTTGTACACATTTGCACTTGCCGTTGTAACGGTTGTTTCGTTTTTTATGCCAGACTTGCAGAAAGGTTTCCCTATTTATGTTTCTTCGATGGGAATTTCCCTTGCACTGATTTTTATTTGTCACTTTGTTGTTGGAAAAAATCATACGCATAAAATTATTCTTCCGCTTTTATATTTGCTTTTAATTCTTGCACTTTTGTTTGGTATTGCAATTGGTCGTCGTTGGGATGATCCTCGTCCAGCTGTTTCCTTTATGGTGCTTTTGGTTATTACTCCCTTTATTATTTGTGATAAACCTTGGCGCATAAATGTTGCAATGCTTTTTGTTCTTTGCATATTCATTCGGCTTGATCGTATTCAAAAAGATGATGAGCTTTTTAAATACGACTTGATGAACGTACTTACCTTCTATGCAATTTCTGTTATGGTGAACACCTACAATCAGATTCGCTATATGAAGGAATTTAGAACTGCTCTTGTTATTCGTCATCAGCGTGATACCGATTTTCTTACGGGAGTTCTTACTAAGCG
>DMQP01000070.1:4728-5217 GCA_003455655.1 Treponema sp.
ATTGATATCGACAACTTTAAACATGTAAATGATACTTTGGGTCATGCAGCGGGAGATCAGTTTATTGCACATACAGGAGCGACTTTGCTTTCTTTGTTCAGACATTCCGATAAAGTAGGGCGCTTTGGTGGTGATGAATTTGTTATCTTCGTTCCAGGCTTTGTTTCTGAAAAAAAAGTTATGGAAAAAGCCACTGAAGTTTGTTCTCGTTTACATGCAACTTTTGCTGAAGAACTTAATTACGGTTCTTTTAGCGTTAGTATTGGCGCAACATTTTTCCGTTCTGGTGATGATTATGAAGCGCTCTTTTCTCAGATGGATTCTGCACTTTATCAGGCAAAACGGTCTGGAAAAAATTGTTGTAAAATTTTTAAAAAATAATTACAAATTTTGAGTTGACCTCTTGACACATTTTATTTGTTTGTGATATACTCTCTTTCACCGTCACAACAGACGGTTGCTATTTGACAGACGCTTCTGGAAGAAAAA
>DMQP01000070.1:5271-6218 GCA_003455655.1 Treponema sp.
AAAAACCGGGAGCAAAGGGAAGGAAAGGACAGAGGCGTTGGTTGGAAACAATCGACGCTTCTTTGATGAACGACAGTGTTTTGCTTATCATTTAGATAAGACACATGCGGGAACGAAACTTAACAGGATTTCTTGTGTCCTTCGGGACATAGGATACGATCATGGAGAGTTCGATCCTGGCTCAGAACGAACGCTGGCGGCGCGTCTTAAGCATGCAAGTCGAGCGGGAAGAAGTAGCTTGCTATTTCTGAGAGCGGCGGACTGGTGAGTAACACGTGGATGACGCACCCTTCTGACGGGGACAGCCCGTGGAAACACGGAGTAATACCGGATGAGCCCTTGCTTGTTAGAGGAGTAAGGGGAAAGGAGCTAAGGCTTCGCAGGAGGAGCGGTCCGCGGCCCATCAGCTAGACGGCGGGGTAAAGGCCCACCGTGGCAATGACGGGTACCCGGCCTCAGAGGGCGACCGGGCACATTGGGACTGAGATACGGCCCAGACTCCTACGGGAGGCAGCAGCTAAGAATATTCCGCAATGGACGAAAGTCTGACGGAGCGACGCCGCGTGGACGAAGAAGGCCGGAAGGTTGTAAAGTCCTTTTATGCACGAGGAAGAAGAGTAGAAGGGAATGTCTATTTGGTGACTGTAGTGCATGAATAAGCACCGGCTAATTACGTGCCAGCAGCCGCGGTAACACGTAAGGTGCTAGCGTTGTTCGGAATCATTGGGCGTAAAGGGCTTGTAGGCGGTTCGTCAAGCCCGGGGTGAAAGGCCACAGCTTAACTGTGGGACTGCCCCGGGAACTGGCGGGCTGGAGTTACCGAAGGGGCACCGGAATTCCAGGTGTAGGGGTGAAATCTGTAGATATCTGGAAGAACACCGATGGCGAAGGCAGGTGCCTGGCGGATAACTGACGCTGAGGAGCGAAGGTGCGGGGAGCGAACAGGA
>DMQP01000070.1:6268-6565 GCA_003455655.1 Treponema sp.
CAAACAGGATTAGATACCCTGGTAGTCCGCACAGTAAACGATGCACGCTAGGCGTCCGGTCATGAGACTGGGTGCCGAAGCAAACGCGATAAGCGTGCCGCCTGGGGAGTATGCCCGCAAGGGTGAAACTCAAAGGAATTGACGGGGGCCCGCACAAGCGGAGGAACATGTGGTTTAATTCGATGATACGCGAGGAACCTTACCCGGGCTTGAACTGCAGCGGAAGGAAACAGAGATGTTGACGTCCTTCGGGACCGCTGTGGAGGTGCTGCATGGTTGTCGTCAGCTCGTGCCGTG